>CAMGRE010000070.1 GCA_946061355.1 uncultured bacterium
GCACAGTATTTCGGACAAAACAATGTGGAAGGCGTACGCTATACGGGTCGATGTAAGCTGTGGAGGGTTTTTATCATTACAGTGGGAACGAGAGGGCTTTTTCTGACCTCCGGTCAAAATCTGATCGGTATGTATCTGCAGGGCGAGGGCGGTGCAGAGAGTATTGCTGCAGCAATGGATTACGGGAAACAGTATCTGAACATTATGCTTGTCGGGCTTCCGCCTTTTATGATATCGCAGGTGTATTCCAGCACGCTTCGTGAGAGCGGACAGACAGTGGTTCCGATGCGGGCCGGAATCGCAGCTGTGATCGTGAACCTGGTGTTTAACTATATCCTGATCTACGGGAAATTCGGTGCGCCGGTGATGGGCGTGAGAGGCGCCGCGTGGGCAACGGTGATCTCCCGTTTTGTGGAAGTGGCAATTATTGTGTGTTGGACACATTATCATGCTGCAGAAAATCCGTATGTGACGGGATTATATCACAGCTTGAGGATTCCGCTGCCGCTGGTCTGGAAGATTTTGGTGACAGGGCTGCCGCTTCTGGTCAACGAGACGCTCTGGTCTTCCGGTATGGCGATGCTGGCGCAGTGTTATTCTTACCGCGGCTTTGTAGTTGTGGCAGCGCTGAATATTGCCAATACGATCGGAAACCTGTTCAATATCGTGTTCATTGCAATGGGAGAATCGGTTGCAATCATTGTGGGACAACTTCTCGGAGCCGGCAAATTTGAGGAGGCGAGAGATACCGATACGAAGATGATCGTCTTTTCCGTGATGCTCTGTATCGGAGTCGCAGTCGTGATGATACTGTTTGCACCTTTATTCCCGAGGCTTTATAACACGACAGAGGAAGCGAGGAACCTCGCAAGGCTTCTGATCATTGCGACGGCGGTATTTGTGCCTCAGAATGCATTGCTCAATACACTGTATTTCACATTGAGATCCGGTGGGAAGACATGGATCGCATTTTTGTTTGACGGTGTGTTCTTATGGTGTGTAAATGTGATGGTGGCATTTTGGCTCAGCAGATTTACAGCAGTGCCGATCATGGGGATTTTTATCGCGGTACAGTTTTCGGATACGATCAAAACGATCGTCGGACTGGTGCTGGTCAAAAAAGGTGCATGGATACACAATATTGTGTCTTAATATTCGGAACATAAAGAGAGGAAATTGGAGATTATGAAGGGGACCGGCGCATCCGGAAACAGAGGAAAAGGGAGGATATGCTTTGCGGTGATCTGCATTCTGACGGGGCTTCTGTCCGGCTGCGGGCCGAATTTTGGGGAGTCGCATCCGCAATATGTCGACTATGTGATGGAGCATAAGGAGGAGGCGGAACGGTTTCTGGAAAAAGAGTTCGGCGAGGTGTCGATATCGTACCGGGAGGAAGAGGCGGAGCTTTGTGTGACGGCAGGCAGCGGTGTGACATATTCTTACCATCATTCGGATTATGCGGATTATTTTAAATATATTACGGCGCAGGTGGAATCCGATGAGAATGAGCCGGGAATCCTCACGATCGATGTGGATGATTCCTACAACTGGGATAAGGTTGCGTTTGTCATGGTATCGTACGGGGATTATTTCGGCGTGGGATTAAAATACAAACTGCCGGATTTCGATGAGGTGATCGACAACTGGGGAGATGTCGGAGAGAAACGGCTTAAGCTGGAAGAGTGGGTTACAAGCAGTCAGATGAAAGCATATTACGATGAAGGAAGGCAGATAGAAGTGTGTCTGTCGGAATTTGCAGAGACAGAAAAACAAAAAGTTAATAATACCTATTGACATGGTAGGAAATACGGGATATAATGTGCACAAGTTAAAAATCAGCAAGCATTTATCATAATACCTGAGAGGGGGACATACCAATGAGCAATTATAAGTTTGAAACACTTCAACTTCACGTAGGACAGGAACAGCCGGATCCGGCTACCGATTCCAGAGCAGTGCCGATTTATCAGACGACATCTTATGTGTTCAAAAACTCTGCCCATGCGGCTGCACGTTTTGGGCTGTCCGATGCCGGAAATATTTATGGCAGACTGACCAATTCCACACAGGATGTGTTCGAGAAGAGGATTGCGGCACTTGAGGGCGGCGTAGCAGCACTGGCTGTGGCTTCCGGAGCGGCAGCGATCACTTATACGATTCAGGCGCTTGCGCAGCAGGGCGATCACATTGTAGCACAGAAGACGATATACGGCGGTACATACAACCTGCTCGCTCACACACTTTCCCAGTATGGCGTGGAGACTACTTTTGTCAATGCACATGATCTGAAGGAAGTGGAGGCAGCGATCAAGCCGAATACCAAGGCGGTTTATCTGGAGACATTGGGAAATCCGAACAGTGATATTCCTGATATCGATGCGATCGCTGAGATTGCTCACAAGCATGGACTTCCTCTTGTGATTGACAACACGTTCGGAACACCTTATCTGATCCGTCCCATCGAGCACGGTGCAGATATTGTAGTTCATTCTGCTACGAAGTTTATCGGCGGACATGGAACAACACTGGGCGGTATCGTTGTTGATTCCGGCAAATTTGACTGGAAAGCAAGCGGAAAATACGGCAATATTGCAGACCCGAATCCCAGCTATCACGGGGTGTCGTTTGTGGATGCCGCAGGTCCGGCCGCTTTTGTAACTTACATCAGAGCAATTATTCTGCGTGATACGGGAGCAGCGATTTCACCCTTTAATGCGTTCCTTCTGTTGCAGGGTGTTGAGACATTGTCACTGCGTCTGGACAGACATGCGGAGAACACCAAGAAGGTTGTTGAGTATCTGTCGAAGCATCCGCTTGTGGAGCATGTCAATCATCCGTCTCTGCCGGATCATCCGGACCATGCGCTGTATGAGAAGTATTTCCCGAACGGCGGCGCGAGTATCTTTACATTTGAGATTAAGGGTGGAGTACAGGAGGCGCATAAGTTTATTGATAATCTTGAGATTTTCTCACTGCTTGCCAATGTTGCAGATGTGAAGAGTCTGGTGATTCATCCTGCAACGACAACACATTCCCAGTTGACGGAAGAGGAACTGGCTGATCAGGGAATCAAACAGAATACGATCCGTCTTTCCATCGGAACAGAGCATATTGATGATATCATTGCTGATCTGGAGAAGGGCTTTGCAGCGCTGAAATAGTATCCCGGAATGGAAGATAAAAGAAAAAGTTGACAACGTGAACGATCGTTTACTATAATAAAAAGTAAACGATCGTTTATTTTTGCGGATCTTTGGAAAGAGGTTATGACGGAGAAGCTATGAAAACAAAGGAACGTATTCTGGTGGAAGCATTACATCTGTTTGAAAAGCGTGGCTTTGAAGCAGTGTCTGTATCGGATATCGCAGGAAGTATGGGAATGACAAAGGGTGCGCTGTACAGGCATTACAAAAATAAGGAGGATATCCTGCAGAGCATCATAGAGCGGATGCAGGAAAATGACAGGATCAGAGCGCAGGAATATGATGTGCCCGAGGATACTTTTGAGGAAACTCCGGAAGTTTACCGGGAAAGCGAGCTTGTCAGTATGATCCGGTTTCTTGAAGCTCAGTTTGACTATTGGACGGAGGATTCTTTTGCAGCACCGTTTCGACGGATGCTGACGATCGAGCAGTATCGGAGTGAAGAGATGGCAGCGCTCCATCATGATTATCTGGGCGGCGGTGTGATCGATTATGTCACGGATTTTTTCAGGGAACAGATGGAAGCGGGGAAAATGCGTATGGGACAGCCCGAAGCCGTTGCCTGCGAATTTTACGGGCCGGCATATCTGATGATGGGACTTTACGATGGTGCGAAAGAGAAAGGGCAGATCAGAGAGAGGCTGCAGACACATTTGAAAGTATTTGAAGAGAGGTACGTGATACGATGAGCAGAATCAGATCCTATTATCAGGACCATCCATGCAGTGAACAGTTTATATGTAAAACTTGCGGGCGTCTGGTGACACCTGAGGGAGCGGGCAGCGATCACAGAAATCATTGTCCGTACTGTTTAAGCAGTGTCCATGTGGATGATCTGCCGGGAGACAGGGCGGCAGATTGTGGCGGAATCATGGAGCCGGTGGGAATCTGGGTGAAAAAGAACCGGGAATGGGCGCTGATCCATCGCTGTGTGCGGTGTGGTCATCTGAATGCCAACCGGATCGCAGCAGACGATAATCAGGCAAAATTACTCAGCATAGCCGTGAAACCTATGGCGCAGCCGCCATTTCCTTTGGAGAAAATCGGAGAGGAGACAGAACATGAGTGAAGGAAGTTACCGGGCGAGAGTTATCTCACAATCCAGGGATATCTATCGTATTGAGGGAGAGGCGGGGGAACTGTTCGCAAGAGTATCCGGCAGAATGCGATATGATTCTTCCGGACCGATGGATTTCCCGACCGTCGGCGATTATGTTGAGATTGACCGAAACAGTCAAGAAAATGGAGACGCCGTGATCACAGGGATTCTGCCGAGAAAAAGCGTTTTTGTGCGCAAGGCTGCGGGAAAGAACTGGGAGGAACAGCTTGTTGCATCCAATATTGATACGGTATTTATCTGTATGTCCCTGAATGCGGATTTCAATCTGCGCAGACTGGAGCGGTATCTGGCGCTTGCATGGGAGAGCGGCACTGTTCCGGTGGTGGTGCTCACGAAGCTGGATCTCTGTCAGGATCTGACAGATAAACTGATGGCGGTGGAAGCGACAGCTCCGGGAGTGGATGTGCTCGTGACGACTTCCCTTGAAGAGGACGGGTATGAGGAATTGCAGCCATACCTTAAGAATGGAAAGACAGTCGCGCTGATCGGATCATCCGGTGTAGGGAAATCGACATTGATCAACAGACTGGCAGGTAAGGAACTCCTGGCGACAAAGGAGATCAGGGAGGATGACAGAGGAAGACATACAACTACACGCAGAGAATTGATCCGGCTTGAGAGTGGCTGCATGCTCATCGACACACCGGGAATGCGGGAGCTTGGAATGTGGGATGCACAGGAAGGACTCGGCAAAACTTTTGCTGACGTGGAGCAATTTCTGGGGAAATGCCGTTTCGCGGACTGCACTCATACCAGTGAACCGGGATGTGCCGTCTATGAGGCGATCAGAGAAGGGAAACTGTCTCAGAGGCGCTGGAATGATTACCGGAGATTGATGAATGAAGAAGCCTACGCAAATGAAAAATCAGGGTATCTGGAACAAAAAAAGGAAAAATTCAAACAGATCGCAAAAATAAATAAAGCCGCCAACAGAAAGAGTAATTCCTGCTGACGGCAGTGAGGCTGTCAATAATATGGCAGCCTTTTACTGTGCCCAGCTGAGTGCTTCTTCAAGGGATTCGGCACCGAGGATCTTCAGCATGAAATCCGTGTATTCCCCGGCCTGATCCGTGTCGATATATTTGAACACATCATAGATATATTTGGGATCCTGATCTGCGTCATAGATTCCGAAGGCAAGTCCCTGACGCAGTTCCTCCCATGCATCGGTCTGCCGGTTCATCATAAAAGCATCAATGTAAGGATTGGCATCAACAATATAATAACAGTAGGCGAAGGCTGCGGCCTGCAGCTTCTCGCCGGTGGCGGAGGAAAAGCCGAGTTCCGTTATCGTCATATTACGAACATTTCCCTCTCTGTCCAGATACTCTTCCTGACTGAGAAAGTCCGTGACGACATTCAGGTTCATGACGGTCAGGAGAGGAGAATCCATCGTTTTGTCATATTCTCCGGTCCAGTAGTTGACACGCGTGAGCGGATCGGGATAAGGGTGCAGTGCCAGTCCCCAGTCGTAATTGCCTTTGGCACAGGCGGAATCGTTTACGGCTTGGACAATATCTCTGGCGTTAAAATAATCGGATGCAGATCCGTCGTTCGTGTTCCAGGCATGATCTACGCTGAAATAAATCCGGGCATTGGCAGATCTGCTTTTGATCGCGTTATAGAAAATGCGCATAGACTTCTCAAATTCTGCGCTATAGTAGGAGACATCATCGGTATCCATATAGTTCCAGATCTTGTGTTGATTGATCTCATTGGCGATTACCCAGCCGGATACGGTTCCGTGTTCTCCGGTGGCATAGCGTGAAGCGAGGAAAGAAGCAGCGGCTTCAACGCGCCGGCAGCCTTCTTCTTCCGCGGTGTTTAAGGCATAGTAATATGCCCCTTTCTTTTTCTCGCGGGCAAGTGGATGGATCATTTCCGTATAATCATTGTTCCAGTCATTTAAGATGATCGCGGTTGTGGTCATGTCCATACTTGTCAGATAGGTGAAAAGCGTATCATAGAATGATACCGTAGCGCCGTTGAAATAGTATGTTCGGCCTCGAAACCCGTACTTGACGGTCGGAAAAGCAGGATCGGTTGTCTCTCCCATGAGCATGGAGAGAGGAATGTTGTAAATAGCATATTTTACGTCTAAATCATTCAGTTTTTCCGAGGTTAACATTGCAGGATCCAACAGAAGCCCCTTTTTGGATTCTTTTTCGGGAAAGGGAAGCTGATTCCCGGCAAGCATTTCCGGATTGGTGATATAAGACCCTGTTGCAACCGGAACGTATTCTCCGTGAAGCAGGACGGCAGGGACAAACTCCTGATAGAGATGTCCGTCGGCATATGGCCATGTAATGACACAGTCGGTTGCCTTTTGGGCGTTCACGATCGGTGATTTGTGAAAATCATGTTCAGATTCATATATTTCAAAAGAAAAAAGATAGATCAGATTATCATCGCTTGCCGGTATCTGGGGAAGTGACAAGGACATCTCAACATACTCTTTGTCTTCGTTTATTGTGCAGGAGTGTACGGTTCCGTATTCCGGGAGCTGTGACTTGGACAGAGAGATGACAGGCTCTTCGGGCAGAGCCTCCGTTTCAGTCAGTATAGCTGCGTCTTCTGCATTTTCTGTATTTTCTGATGTTGTGCTAACATTCTTTCCGCAGCCCGCAATAAGCAGGCATAATCCTGCAGACAGGAGCAGAGAGGATAAGTGCTTTTTGTGTTTTGCCATATTAGTCCTCCGTCCAGTTTACAGTGATTGCGGTTTTGGGCGCTGCACTGATATCGTCAGAAACCGTTATTTCGTCATTTCTCATGTATTTGAGCAGATTGTCATAATCGTTTAGGGAGGCTTCCCTGAAACGCCATGCTTCATTGGAAATGGGGAGTTCCACGCATTTCTGTTTCGCACCGTAATTGAGGATCTGTCCTGACTGAGTGGAATCCCACTGGTTCCCGTTGGCATAATAATTGTCCAGAGCAATGATGATGGCTCTTTGAATCCCATCGATTGCAGAGGTGAGAAAACGGGGTGAAAGATCACTTTGATCGACGTCGACACCGATCAGCATACCATCATACTTCTCCGCAGGGGGAAGTATGGACTCATAGATGGATCCGCCGCAGGAAAAGATCACCTGTGTTCCGGAATCATACCATTCATCAGCCATGGCCTGAATCTGTTCGGAAGGATTAAAGGTTCCGGAGTACCAACAGTTTACGGACACCTCTTGCGTGATGTCAAGAGAGGCGGCTGCGTCATCAATCCCCTGCAGATAGCCGTAGCAATATCTGGTGACAGAGGGCAGCTGTTCTCCGCCGATAAATCCAAGTTTTGTATATCCGTCAAGTACGGTCATGTATCCGGCAAGATAACCTGCCTGTTCCTGATGGAACGTAATACTGTGCACATTTTGCGAAAGCGGCAGGGGATCATTTGATTCATCACGGGGAATCCCACTGATCATCAGGAAATGGATGTCAGGATACTGCTCCTGCAGCTGCCCGACCGTCTGCTCAAAATGGGAACCGTTGCAAACGATCAGACGGGCGCCGTTCTGGATCGCGTGCATGACGGTATCATCATAGCATGCTTTGGTATCGCCTGATGAAGTGTAGTAAGAGTAAGAAATACCGGCAGCCTGGGAATAACTCATGATACCTTCAAAGGCAGCCTGATTGAATCCGTGGTCCATCACGGAACTGATATCCGTAACGAGGGAAACTTCCCCTCCTGTAATCTGATAATCGGGATCCGATTCCCATGGAGCCAGGGGGATCGCTTCGGGAGTAGTGGTTCCCTCACCGGGGAGAACGGTTTCCTGCGCCCGATCAGAGACAGACGATGTCTCCATGGCAGTATCACCGTCATGCGGCTCTTCAGGCTGAATATCATCGGTTGATTGGGAGACAGGATCAGCCGAAACCGGAGCATCACTGTTTCCGCAGCCGCATAGAAGAAGCAGCAAGAATATACATAGACAATAGATATAATGTGACTTGTATCCTGTATTTTTGTGCATGGGAAATCCTTTCTGGGAAAATTTGTAATATCAGTATAGCATAATTTGGAAAGCTTGAGGAAAATATTTCGCCTGTGATGATAAAAGGCTTTGAGCATCCTTACGGGTTGGTTGTATATGCTTGTGTATTGTGCTAAAATAAAGTGCAGAAACAGGAATGATTACGATTTGTGTTTCTGTATCTTTTTTGATCTATTTATAAAAGTAAAGAGGCGATAAGTTCATGGAAATTGAAAAAACATTACAGGAGCTTGATCAGATGTTTGCAACGCATCAGATTGGTCAGGCTGAGAGGTTCCTGAAACGCAAAATAGCGGAGGTGAAAGCGGAGAACGATTATGATTCTCTTATCACTTTGCTGAATGAGATGATTGGGCTGCTTCGGGATATCAGTCATTATGATGAATGCTGCAGTTACTGCAGGGAATTGACGGAACTTCTTGACAGCAGGAATCTTCAGGGGACGATACCTTATGCAACATCCATGCTGAATGTGGCAAATGCGTATCGCGCGGCAGGTAAATTGCAGGAGTCTCTTGCACTTTACCGTTATGTGCAGAAGATCTATGAGGAGCAGCTTTCGCCTGAGGATTTCCGGTTTGCCAGCCTGAACAATAATCTGAGCCTTTTGTATCAGGAGATGGGCGATTTCGCTGCAGCGTGCGAGTGCCTGAAGAGAGCGCTCCTGATCGCACGCGCTTACAAGGATGCAAGGATAGAGGTGGCGGTGACCCATTCCAATCTTGCCATGTCTTTATTAAGGCTCGGACTGTTTCAGGAAGCCATGGAAAATCTTGAGGCTGCCTTTGCGATTTTTGAGGCCGATGAAGAGAAAGATTTCCATTACAGCGCTGCACTTTCTGCGATGGGTGAAGCACAGTACATGGCGGGAAATCTGGCGGAATCTGCAAAGTATTATGAGATGGCGCTTCATGAGATTGAGAAGAATACCGGAAAATCCCAGGCATATGAGATCGTGAAGCAGAATCTTGACGCCGTGCGGTCGCAGATGAGACAGATGCCGGCGGCGGTCGCACACTTTGACAGCGGAATGGCGTTATGTGAGGCTTTTTATAAAGAGTACGGAGAGCCGATGATCAGGGAAAAGTTTCCGGAATATCAGGGAAGCATTGCCGCAGGGCTGGTAGGAGAAGGGTCTGAGTGTCTCGGCTTTGATGATGAGACATCGAGAGACCATGATTTCGGTCCGGGCTTCTGTCTCTGGCTGACAGATCCTGTCTTTGATGAGATCGGAGAGGCACTGCAGAAGGAATATGACAAACTTCCGACCACTTATATGGGTGTGACCAGATATGTCTCGGCGAAGGCACCGAAGCGCGTGGGCGTATTCCGGATCGGAGAATTTTATGAGAGGCTCATCGGCATGAAGGATGTGCCTGCCACACAGAATCAGTGGCTGTATCTGGAGGATTATCAGCTTCTCTCTGCGACAAACGGCAAAGTATTCAGGGATGATTTGGGAGAGTTTACGAGGATTCGGAGAGGCTTGTCGGCTCATTACCCGGAGGAAGTGCGGGTCAAGAAGATTGCAAGAGAGGCTGCGCTGATGGCGCAGTCCGGGCAGTATAATTATGGCAGGATGCTCGGCAGAGGAGATAAAGTTGCGGCACAGGTCGCGCTTGCGGAGTTTGAGAAGCACACGATGCAGATGGTCTATCTGTTAAACAGGCGGTATGCGCCTTTTTATAAATGGATGCATCGCGGACTGGAAAATCTGCCGATCCTTCCGGTGATCGGGGATATTCTGAACGCGATCGCTGATATGATGGTGGATGATGAGAGGATTCCTCAGATCATTGAGATCATTGTGGCACATATCATCGATGAGATGAAGAAGCAGAGCCTGACGGCAGGAGAAGACAATTATCTGGATCATCATACGGACAATATCCTGAAAAGCATCGGGCAGAAAGATCACGAAGAAAAGACCGTGAAAGACAGGCTGATTCAGAAACTTGTTCTCCTTGAGTGGCATGCCTTTGACAAGACAGAGAATCGTGGCGGCAGGGCAGATTGTCAGGATGACTGGAATACCTTCTCAATTATGCGAAAGAGTCAGTACATGACGTGGAGTATTCCGATGCTGCAGAGCTTTATTGATGATTTTGAACGCGCGAATGAGAGGGGCTGGAATCTGATCACAGAGAAATATGCGAGAATGATGGAGAGCACAGCGCCGGAAGAGTATGAGCAGATCAAGGATTCACTTCCGGGGATCCCTGCGGACAAGAAACAGATCATAGAGGAGATCGTTAAAATACAGGTCGGTTTCATGGAGGAGTGTGCGGAGAAATATCCGAAGGCGGCGTCCAATGCCAGAAGCATCCATACCAGTGAAGATTCGCTGTGGAATACTTCCTATGAAACGTATCTGCGCGGAGAGTTATCTACTTATTCCGACAGGACGCTCGAATTGTACGGGCGGTTTATCACCGAGTTGTGCAGACAGGGGAAGAATCTGGCGGTCATGACGCTGTCAAATACAGCGGTATTGTATGGCTATGAGTCGTTAGAAGATCTGGAAAATCGTCTGTAAAGCGGGAAAATGTAGGTTTAAGGGGATTTGCGCGACACTTGAGTGTTGAACATAAATTGACACCACTCTATAATACAAAAGAACGATTCTTGTAAGAGAAAACAGGAAAACGAAGAATGGAGGTCAATTATGGAGCAACTCAGTGTTTCGGCTACTAAGGATAATGAGCAGGTTTTCAGGTTACTTTCCGATTTGATCCGCACAGATAAAGAATTTCAGATTATGATAACAGTACCCAGGACAGGATTTCAGAAT
>CAMGRE010000071.1 GCA_946061355.1 uncultured bacterium
ATTTCGTGAATATCTTGCAGGAAATCTTTCATAATTCGACATTCCTCATTCTCTTCTTTTGTCTTAAGAATTGTTCTTATTTTCTTCTGTACTTCCTGTATTTCCTGGATTTTTCTTTTCATAACACATGTAACTACGCTCCCGGGAATATATAATAAGAATTTAACTCACATCAATATCTTGTGTTATTTTGCAAGAACACCCCGCATATTTTGTTGTCCGGAAGAATTTTGTCGCAGATTAGCGGTTGTCAAGACAAAAAAGGACTGCTGCAAAAATTCTGCAGCAGCCCCGTTTCCCATGTTCCCTTACTTTTTAAGATGTTATGCCATTCCGTTTGCCTGCTTATATTTGTACAACATCTCCGCATGATTCTGCTCCTCGATCTGGATGTCGGCAAGGAGCTTGCGCACATCGGAATTGCCGCAGGTAAACACATTGGTATTATACTCGGAGGACACCATCTTCTCCGTTCCGATGCAGTCCGTCGCCAGGAAACAGTCGTTCTGCTTCTGTTCTGAGTTGGTCATCGCATCATACGTCGCCTTCGGTGTGTAGCTCTTTCCGTCGGAATCGTTGCAGTTGCAGGAAGGCACGGTTCCTTTCAGCACCTGTCCAAGGGAATCATAGTGCTTCTGTTCTTCCTTCCGCAGTCTCTCAAACAGACTCTTAAGCTCTGTATCATGAGCCTGCTCTCCGTACTTCTCATACTTCTTGATGCACATCTGCTCCTGCGTCTGCAGGTCTCTCATGGTCGTGGTTTCTTTTTCTGTCAAGATCATATTGCTTCACCTCATACTGAATTTTTCTTTACCCTCTCAGTATGAGCTTTTTCTCCGCACAATATGTATCAGAAAATGTGAATTTCAATCTATATCACGCATCAAAAACTGCGTATTTTATCCTGGGAATCGTCAACCGTCTTGATAATCTTGCGGATCACCATAAAATAACTATAGTTATCGTTCACTTTAACCTCGACGCGATCGCCCTCCTTGTGTCCCATCAGCGCCTTTCCCACCGGAGATTCGATGCTGATCAGATTGTGAAGTGAGTCACCGCGCACCGTTGTGACGATCCGGTATGTCTCCACGGTATTGTCCTCCTCGATGAGCACCTCGACCGTATTGTTCATGCCGACCTCATCCTCCTGCGAGGAATCATCGATCACCTCCGCCGTACGGATCATTCTCTCGAGATACCGGATACGGCTCTCATTCTTATTCTTCTCCCTCTTTGCCGCATGATACTCAAAATTTTCGCTGAGATCGCCGTGCGCCCTGGTCTCCTTGACATCCTCCAGCAGCTGCTTGCGCAGCGTAACCTTGCGATATTCGATCTCCTCCTGCATCTTCTGCACATCTGACTTTGTCAATTTGTCGTACATGTTTCCGTCAATCCTCCTATGAGTATCCCGAGATTGCGCCGGTAGATCTCATCAAATTGTGAGATGGGCAGAGGATTCTCTCCAAGCCCCGCCTCTATCGTATATCCCGGTCTGTTGTAATCCTGGATAAACCAGTCCTTGTATCCTGCATTGCCTGATGCTGCCGGCGTCTCCTGAAGCGCATAGCCGCTTGATTCTGCGAACGCTTCCGCAATCTCGCGGGAGCACTCCGGCTCGTAATCTTTGTATTTCCAGTAAATGACTTCTCCCTGAGTATGATAGCACAAAATCAGCCGGAAGTCACTTCGCAGCGTCAATTCATAGACTGCCACGCTCTCCGGCGCGGTGAGCGGACCACTGCCCACATAATCCCTGGGTGCAGGCTTTGTAAAGCCCTGACTGTACTTGATCTCCTTCGCCAGTTCCCATCCTGCCGGAAACTGGAGATTTAAGTCCACTCCGTCAATATTTGCCTTCCATCCGTCCGGGAAAGGGATGTCCGGATAATTCGCCGCAATCTGCGCTGCTCTGGCATAGTATTCTCCTTCGCTCAGTGCTCCTGTCACGAGATCCACCCCGTCCGGATTCACGAGCGGAACAAGATACAGTGCCGTCTTGCGATATAGTTCTGAGGCGGGCGGCCAGATCACGTTTTCCCGGTCCTGCTGCGCGCTGCCGCCCCCGGCGCTGTCCTGCGGCATCGTGCCATTCTGTGCGCTGCCGCCCCCGGCGCTGCCCTGCGGCATCACACTGTCCTGCGCCACCGCACGGATATATTCCTCCGCAAATTTAAGTAGCATGGGCGTCGTGATCCACTCATTCGCATGGAAAGACGCATTGTAAAATACCTGCCTCTCCCCGGTACCGATCTTTAACATCCAGATCTCCCTGCCCATCACACTTTTGCCGATACTGAGCCGTTCCACGAACGGATACTCCTCCGCAAGCTTCCGGATGACATCTTCCGTCAGACTGCTCGTATAGGGAACATCGGTGGGGACAATGGGATCAGATGAAAATAAAGACATAAAAAACTCCTGCATATTCATTCTTATCATGATATGCAGGAGATCACGTTCTGATTACACGTACTTCTTCACGATTTCCATAAATTCATCGCCGCACTGCGAGCGGAACTGTTGATAATCCATTTCTTTAGCGCTGACGGCTCTGCCGAGCTCCGCAAAAAATTCCGGAATGACATCCGCGTACATGACGCCGAGATCTGTGCCGAAGCGTTCCTTGCCCATCTGCTCGTTTCCATTTTCAAACACAGCAAAAGCGGGCTTCGGTCCATCCTCCGACGGTTTCATTCCGCCGCGGAAACCGATCGCTCCGATCTGGTGTGCCGAACAGGAACCCGGACATCCCGATACGTGAAATGCCGGGAGCACGCCGTCCGCGAACTGCTCCTCCCTGATCCTGTCCACACAGGCTCTCAGGAGCTCCTGCGACTTGCCGATCCCCACCTGACAGGTCGTTGCCCCGATACAGGAGGTGGAAGTCTCGAACTGCGTCTGTGCGCCGTCCTGCGTAACCGCCAGCACTTTCTCTGCCTCATCCGCCGTCAGATTCACCACATACAGCCCCTCATCCGGGATCAGGCGAACCTCAATCTCATCCATTCCCGCTACGGTATCATACAGCTTCCCAAAGAAGTCTGTCGAAGGGCAACCGCCGATCGGATGATACCATACCGCATACAATCCTTCCTGCTTCTGCGGGATCACGCGCTTATGACTGATCTCGCCGCTGCCGGATTTCGACACTGACTTTTCCGTCACCTGCAGATCCAGACCGCCTGCTGCCAGATTCTGCTCCAGTGTCTCTGCAAAGATCCTCTGAAGATCCTCTGCGCCCAGCGTATCCTGCAGATATCTGGTGCGGGCTTTGCCGCGGTTCTCATAATTGCCGTATTTCACAAAAATATCTACCATGGTCTTCAGCACATACAGGATCTGATCCGGCTCAACCTTCTGTGCCACTTTGACACCCATTTTAGGGTTATTGCCCAATCCGCCCGCAACATACACGGTAAAAGTCTTGTCATCCTCTGCCACAAACCCCATATCGCGGAAGGTTGCATGCGTCTCGTTCGCACTGCTGTTTTCAAAACACACCTTCAGTTTCCTGGGAAATTTCACGGTGTTAATAAAGCCGCGCAGATAATCCATCGCTTCATCCGCATACGGCAGGACATCAAACGGCTCCTGCACAAGTCCGGAGAGCGGTGTCGCCATGATACTTCTGGGATAATCCCCACCGCCGCCTCTGGTGATAATGCCGGCCTCCAGAGCCTCCTCCATCAGCGTACAGACCTGTGCCTCCGACAAATCATGCAGTTGGATATTCTGCCCTGTCGTGATATGCACCTTCCCGATCTGATGTTTCCTGATACTGTCAGCCACAAACTTCAGCTGCTCCTTCGTGATACGTCCGCCGGTAAAACCGAGACGCAGCATACTCTGTTTTCCTCCGCGCTGTGCATAGCTGCCAAAGCCTCCGGAAAAACCCTTATATTCCGGCACGGTAACCTCTCCGCGGTAAAATTTAGATGTCATCTCACGGAATCTCTCCAGGTCCTTCCTGAATTCCTCCACATGATTCTGCATAAGGCAAATCTCCTTCTTATCTTATTACTGATTCTTCTTAAGCCGCTCAATCTCAGCCTGCAGTTCATTCAGCTTCCGCATTGCCTGCTCGAGTTCCTTCTGTCTGCCCTCCGAGGACGCCGCCTCAAGCTCTGCTTCCAGCTTCTGCCGCTCCAGATATCCGGTCACCATATCAGGCTGCTCGATCTGAGTAGTATTCTCAAAATACTTGGGATCTATGTGCAGCTGATAATCTTCCTCTCTGATCACAACAGTCTTGGCTTTTCCGGGTTTCTTCCTTACCGGTTTTCTCTCATCGTCATCCTCTTCATCAGAATCATCGTCTTCGTATTCTTCATCGGTGTCATCTTCATCATCTTCGTCATCGGCGTCATCTTCGTCATATTCTTCCTCATCTTCCATCAGATCGCCGTCGAAGTCCTCATCCTCGTCTTCCTCATCTTCATCGTCAGGGTCACGGTCTCCCCGGATTCCTCTAAAAGTCGTCACAAGCATAACAAACACGACAAAAATGATCGCAACAATGACTGCCGCCTTGATAAACCGCGGATTCTGATAAAACGCCCATCCTTCTTCCGGCTCGCCGGCCTCTTTCTCCGTCTGTCCGTCGTCTCCGCTTCCGTCTGCACCATCTGCAGCTGTCAGGTCTTCCTTCAGATCCACATACTTATCCGATACATAACCCGTTTTGCCGTCAAGCTCGATCTGATACCAGCCATTCTCCGCCTGTCCTGTGATCGAAACCACCTCTCCCGACTTCACCAGTTCTATCGCATCATATTCTTTCCCCGGACCGGAACGAACATTCAATGTTTCCGTGGTAATCGTTCCGCTGCCCGTCACAGGCGTCACTTTGAATTCGTCTGCCCGCACCGGAAGCACTATCAACAATAACGCTGCACATCCGAACAGCCATCCTGCCAGGCGCCGCATCATATGATATCTATCTAAAACTATTCTTTTTCGTTTTTCCGTTTCTGCCGTTTTCATTTCTAAACACCTCCCGAATATGTGTCCTGCACATATTTTTCTGTGGCGATACACGACTTTATTTTAACAACCGTCTCGGATACATCTTACTTTTTTGTCAGGGCTTTGTCAACCGTTCCGGCTGCCCCGCAGTTCCTGCCCACGGTGTCCGCTGTTGCTTCACTGCTGCGACTGTCTGAGCCTGTCACACAACTCTGCATACTTCAAGATCAGGTTCGCATGATGTTCCCTGATATAATCCGTATTTCTTGTCTTTGCCGCCTTTTCCATCTCAGCCGCCTGCTTCGACAACGCCACCGCACCGATCATCAGTGACGTACTCTTTAACGTATGTACGGCAATCTGGTAATTTTCCCAGTCCTCTGCGGCAAATGTTTCTTCCATTGTACCGCACTTGTCATTTGCCAGATATTCTTCTACCATCTCATGATAGAAGTCCATATCATTCATGCAATAACTGAGTCCCGTTTGCAGATCCAGTTCCGGAACCTCTTCAAATCCACCTTCGGAAACCTGCTGTGCTCCGGCCGTGCCATCACCGTCAGAATTCTTGTCGACCGCTGCCTGCTGCCCGTCGCCTAAGTTCTCATCGGTCGCTGCGTGCTGTTCACCGCCCGAATTCTTATCAGGCGCTGCCTGCTGCTTCTCCTGCGGCAGATACTTCGCCAGCACTTCATACAATTCCTTTTCCCGGATCGGTTTTGAGATATAATCGGCAAATCCTGTCTGGATATATTCCTCTTTTGCTCCCACAATGGCGTTGGCAGTCATGATGACAACAGGAGTCTTCGTGTTGAGATGATCTGTGTTTTCCCGCATTTCGCGGAAGGCTTCCACACCGTCCATCACCGGCATCATATGATCCATAAAGATCAGGTCATACTTTTTCTCCCGTATCCGTTCAAGCGCTCCTCTGCCGTTCTCTGCCGTATCGATCCTGACAGCAGAGTATTTGAGCAGTCCCTTTGCGACCAGCAGATTCATCGCCACATCCTCAACCAACAGGACATTCGCCTCCGGTGCATAGACGCGAGCCACCTCCTGATCGTCGTCTTCCTCCTGCTCATGATACCGCTTTCCAAATACCCCGATCGGCTGCGACTTTGTAATCTCCTGCCGTATCTTCACACGGAACACAGATCCCTGCCCGTACACGCTGTTGACAATGATATTGCCATGCATGAGATCCACCAGTTTTTTGGTCAGATTCAGACCCAGACCGCTTCCCTCCACATTGCGGTTCCGCTCCTCGTCCAATCTTGTGTAATTATCAAAAATCTTGACTACATCCTCTCTGCGGATACCGATTCCCGTATCTTTCACGGTGAGGACCAGCATCATATGGTCATCTGTTTTTTCCTCAAAATCAACTGTCAGCTCCACACTGCCTTCCTCTGTATACTTCACTGCATTGGACAGAAGATTTCCTATAATCTGGCGCACACGCACCTCATCCCCGTATAGTCTGGCAGGCAGCTGCGGATTAACCAGGAAAGAAAGTTCCAAATGTTTCTGTTCCGCTCTCGGAGCCATCATGTTATAACAATCGTTCAGAATCGAAAAAAACTCGTATTCCACAGGGATGATCTCCAGTTTCCCCGATTCGATCTTGGAAATATCCAGAATATCATTCACAATAGACAGCAGCGACTGACTGGCGCTCATAATGTTCCTGCCGTACTCCCGGATTGCTTCGTTTTCCCCGCACTCATGCAGGAGCATGGTGTCCATGCCGATGATGCCGTTGATCGGTGTCCGGATCTCGTGAGACATATTTGCCAGAAATGTGCTCTTGGCGCGGTTGGCAGCCACGAGATCCTTCTCATGCTCTATCAGCTGTTTCTTCTGCTTCTCATAAACATACATCTGATACTTTAAAATAATACCAAAGATGCCGGAGACGATGAAAATCGCCTGTATCACATCGGGAACCGCATATTCGGCCGGCATCTCCACGAGAAGTTCCGGATAACGACTCGATACCAGGATCGTACCCGCCATCACCGCAAAGCTTAACAGAAACAGGACCACACTCGTCCAGCCCTCCAGAATCAGCCAGGTAAAGATCAGGCCAAGCACGTACCAGACCGGCATGCCGCTGTTGATCCCGCCGGAAACAAAGAACATAACCGGAAAGACAACGATATTTGCCCCAAAGCAGATGATCAGGCCGGCCACCTTCATATTTTTCTTTTTTACCGACATATAAAGGGACGCATACACGACAAGGAGCACAACTCCGATGATGGCAGCGCTCTCATACGCCCCCAGAACAGTCGTTACAACCAGCGCGACCGATCCGCCTCCAAGCGCCGTTGTCAGGATCAGATTCATGATCTTCTGCCGGATACTGAACTCTTCACTCAGGATCGTATCGCTGTACCATTTTACAACGCGCTGAGCAAGCTCTGCCAACGCTGTCCACACTCTCTTTTTATCCATTCCCTTATACTCCCCTTTGTATTTCTTATTCTCCTCATATTTGTACCGTTTCTTTTCTAAAACAACATCCGATTGTACCATTACAAAAACATTGCCATATAAATCGGTAAATGAATCACACTTTCTTTTATGAAAATATCTTTTGTGTACAAAATATACGGCTGCCCAATTTTCCCCTTATATTTATTTCTGAATTTATCTAATGAGGAATGCTTTCTATAAGCCCCTGATTTTACTTCAATCGGGCAAATCTTTCTTTTTTGCCGAATCAGGAAATCAATCTCCATATTATTTTCCCGCTTATCCGTATCTGACCGGGAATAAAAATAGAGCTTGTGGCCACCGGCTCTCAATTCCTGTGCCACAATGTTCTCCATGAGCATCCCCTCATTCACATGCAGCCGGTCCAACAGGATATCTCTATACAGCTCATTATCGGTAAATTTATCATCCATAAAAGAATGTGTCACCAAAAGTCCTGTATCCGCCATATAACACTTTCGCGTTGTATGCTCTTCACTCATAGACAATCCGACAGTTGGTTCTGTCGCATTATAACAATTATTAATAACCATGGCTTCTGTCAGCCACAAAAATGCATTTTCATAATCACGAAATCTGGCGCCCTTACTGATACCGGATAGCTTATACTTCTTCTCCGTCTTAGAAAGCTGTGACGGCATCTCATCAAAAATTGATAATACTTTTGCTTCGTACCCTCCGGCGAATTTTGTAATATCCTGTCGGTACAGTGTCAGGATACGTTTCTTAATTCTGTCCGCATTTTCAAAGCTTTTTGTTGTTCTGTATGCCTCCACTGCCTGTGGCATTCCACCAACCAGTATATATTGCCGAAAATCATTCATGATACGTGTGTGCATAGCCTGACCAAGAGGCCGCAATGCTTCAAAACATTCCCGTAAATATGGGACTGTTGTTTCATCTCCCATTGCCCACAGAAATTCTTCAAAATCCATCGGAAACATCTCAACATGTTCCTCCTCTGAGGGAATTACAATGTCTTCCACATTCATTCTCAGAGATATCAGGGAACCTGTTTCCAAATAGTCATAACGACCATCCGCCACCAGATATTTGATTAACTCCCTGGCTTTCGGATACCTCTGAACCTCATCAAATATGATAAGCGACTCACGCTTGTAAAGCATTTTCCTGTAATATGCCGATAACTTATTGAAAAACAAGTCAAAATCATTCAGATCATTTTCAAAAATATCCCGCACTTCTGCCGGAAGATGTGCAAAATCTATCAGAATATAGCTTTTATACTCGTTCTTCCCAAATTGTTCTGCAATATAGCTTTTGCCGACGCGCCTCGCCCCATCCAATAACAACGCACAGCTGCCATTATCCTTTTCTTTCCACTCTAACAGACGCTCGTATATTTTCCGTTTCAAAATAACTGCCCCTTCCTTCTTTGGTATTATTATACTCACAAAAGGCAGTTTTATTCAATATGATTTTTCACAAAAAGGCAGTTTTAATCTTCCAACATTATGCTCAAAAAGGCAGTTTATATTGGCAGACTCCTCTCCAGGCACAGTGCGCCCCAGCCCACCAGCGGATTTGGATACTCTGCGATCCCCGGCAGGTGTCTTGCCCCTCTGCTTAAGTACGCCTTGACTTTCTCCCCGTAGAGATAAGGATCATTGCCTATCACGATCCCCCACTCCATCATCAGAGCCGCCGAGCCGGTGACAAAAGGTGTGGCAAACGACGTTCCCGTCACAGAAACGTACCCGCCTCCGGCAGCCGCTGTCACAATCCCGACTCCCGGCGCTGCCAGATCCGGCTTGCTGAAGATACTGCCGATGCGGTCCACGCTGCTCTGTCCGAACAGATATCCCCTCCCTGAAAAGTCGGCATACGCATCATACGCCGTATCATATGCACCGACTGTGATCACTTTGGAAGATGTAGACGGTATCGTCAGTGTCACCTCCGGTGTCGGCGCAAAGAAATGCGTCTCGCTCCCGATAGACGATGCGCTGGGCAGATACATACTGTAGCTTCCCGTGACGACCGATACCGGCACAAAGGTGATCGTCCACACACCGGGATTCACGTACCGCTCTACAGGCAAGAAATCAATATAGACCTCCTGCTGCACAGAATATGGTGCAGGTTCCCCAAGATACAGAAGCAGCTCCGTATCCTCCATTCGCTCTCGTCTCGTCTGCCCGATGTCCGCGGTCCTCCCTGTATCGATCAGTCGGCTCTCACCGCCCGGTGAGGTCAGCAGTATCCGGAAAACATCGGCATAGTTTTTCCAAATCTGCAGTCCAAAGGCACGCTCATAATTGCCGACGGACAGTTCCACTCTTGTTTCCGTCAGTGCCCTGCCTGACGCATGCCCCATGGTTGCGCCCTCATTGCCGCTTCCCACACAGATGACTGTCCTGCCGATCTCTGCGGCATTATCAAGAAAACGCTCCAGAAGAGAAGTCCCGTCATGGGAACCGTAAGTATTGCCGAAACTTAAATTGATGGCAATGGGACGCCCGAGCGCCACCGCTTTGCGGATCATGTAAGTCACTGCACGCATCAGTTCCGTCGTCCTGGGAAATCCTTCCTCTGCCGGGATTCCCAGCCTGACAATGAGGAGGTCACTCTGAGGCGCCACGCCCTGATTGCCGGCGGCAATCGCTGCAACAGATGTGCCATGCCCGCTGATATCCCTGGTCGGCAGAGCCGTCATTCTCCCTGTCATTCCCGATGTAAGCGCCTCATTGATCTGATCCGCCGTAAATTCCACTCCTGTCTGGAATCCCCACGGGCTGCGAAGGCCGGCCTCTTCATCCGGCACGAGTGTCTGGTCCCACAGAGCCAGGATTCTGGTCGTCCCGTCAGGATTTCGAAACTCTTCATGGCTTAAGTCAATTCCGGAATCCGCGATTCCCACGATCACACCCCGACCCGTGAGATAGGGCGGACGCCCCGTCACCGGGAGGATGCAGGACGCCTCCTTTCCCTCCTGCAGTTGAAAATACAGTCTTTTGGGTTTCTCAACGTATTCGATCTCCTCTACGCGGCTCAGGAAATCGATCTGACTCTCCGGAACGGTCAGCACCGCATATCCCGGGATCAGTATCTCTACCACGATCCCGACACTCGCGAGCATCTCAATATCTCCGTGGAATTTCACGATCAATTCCCATGTGTTCTCACGTTCGTTATAGCCTACATTCAGCTGGTCCGACTGTTCCCGTTCCTCTTTGGTTGCCGACAATGCCAGATTCAGCAGGTCTTCCAGTTTCTGACTCGCCATAGATACACCTCCCCAATGTATCTATATGGTGAGTTCCTGTCCTTTTTTCCTGCCCGAGAGAAATTTATAACATGGGACATGTATCATTTTGGCTTTGGTGAGAGTTTTCATAATACAATACCCTCATGCTGCGTCTCAAAGTGTCAAGTGTCAGCAGCATTTTCGGAAAGACGATGTTCGATAGCAGGGCGTCTGCGGAACTCACAGCAGCCGGTTTTCAATTCTTTGTATGACATCGGGATCAAGCGGCGGATTTCCTTATTGTTTTAACGGGCGGATATGCGCCGCTTCGAGGACTGTCTGAGCGAAGCGAGTTCCGCAGAAGCGGCATAATAGGCAGTCCGCCCGAAAACAATTAGGAAATCCCCGCGAAGGTTCCGGGAAGTCAAAGATT
>CAMGRE010000072.1 GCA_946061355.1 uncultured bacterium
GACAGCCCGAACAAGATGCCGACCAGGATGATCGGGATGCCGAGCATCGATCCTAAGTTTGCGGCCGGGACAAGCGCTGTCCGGATCTTTAACGGCACATAGCCGTTCTCATGCTGCATCACATGACCGCACTCGTGGGCTGCCACACCGACTGCCGCCACCGAGGGCGAATTGTAGGTGGAATCCGACAGACGCACCGTCCTCGTCCTCGGATCATAATGATCGGTCAGATTGCCTCTCACATGCTCGATCCGCACATCATAGATTCCGGCGCCTCGCAGGATGCGCTCTGCAGCCTGTGCTCCCGTCATCCCCGTCATGCTCCGCACTCTTGAATATTTGCTGTAGGTACTGTTCACCTTCATCGATGCCCAAAGAGAAAGCAGTGCTCCGATCAGCACCAGAACATAAGTGGGGTCATAAAACATTCCGTACATTCCATACATACCGCGTCCATACATCATAATAATCGCTCTCCTGTCTTGATTTGATATCCTAAGAGATAGTCCTTTACCTGCATCCGTTTCTTACCCTCCGGCTGCACACTCTTCACTACCAGAAGCCCCTCTCCTGTCTGTACCTTGATTACCTCTTTTGTCACCTCCACAACAGTACCTGCTGTCGTCTCATTCTGCCTGTCTGACGCCGGTTCTTTCTCATCAAAGCCCGCCGAATGTGTATCATCCGCCTGTGCACCGTCTGCCTCCGCCTCCCAGATCTTTAAAATCTTATCCCGGAAGGTTGTATAGGATCCCGGCCAGGAATTTAAACCTCTCACAAGCCGTGCAAGCTCTCCTGCACTCTTGGACCAGTCAATCCTGCCAAGCTCCTTGGAGAGCCTTGATGCATAGCATGATTCCGCGTCGTTTTGCTTCTCGGGCGTCACCTTTCCCTGTTCAATCAGGGGAAGCGTGTCAACGATCAGCTTCGCTCCCGCTTCCATCAGCTTATCATGAAGGCTGTCGCCGGTATCCCGATCCGTGATGGGAACCGCAACCTTCGTCAGCATGTCGCCGGTATCCAGTCCCTCGTCCATCTGCATGATCGTCACGCCCGTCTGTGTCTCCCCGTTCAGGATTGCCCACTGGATCGGCGCGGCGCCCCTGTACTTCGGAAGGAGCGACGCGTGGATGTTCACACAGCCGAATCTCGGCATATGGAGGATCTCCGATGACAGGATCTGCCCGAAAGCCGCCACCACAAAGATGTCCGCCTCGATTTGCCTTAGCTCCTCCACGGCTTCCGGCGCCTTGATCTTAACCGGCTGCAGCACCCTGATCCCATGGCGGACGGCGCACTCCTTCACCGGCGGAAACTGCATCTGTCTGCCGCGTCCCTTCGGCTTGTCGGGCTGGGTCACCACCGCGGTGATCTCATGTCCCGCACGGATCAGCGCCTCAAGCGATGCGGCCGCAAACTCGGGCGTTCCCATAAAAACAATTTTCATTCCTCTTCCTCCTGAAGCTGGTCCGCATTCTGAAGTTCTCCCTCCACCTTCTCCACATACAGATGACCATCGAGATGGTCAAGCTCATGACAGATGGCGCGGGCAAGAAGCTCCGTCCCCTCCAGTTCGTAGGGATTCATATCCGCATCGAATGCCGCCACCTTCACATAATTCGGTCTGGTTACGACGCCCGTCTTGCCCGGCACGCTTAAGCACCCTTCATACCCTGTCTGTTCCCCGCTCGTCTCCAATATTCTTGGATTGACCAGCACATACGGATCTTCTCCGGTGACATCGATCACCACGATCCGTTTCAGGATCCCCACCTGGGATGCTGCCAGTCCGACACCGTTCTCCTCGTACATCGTATCGAGCATGTCGTCGATCAGCTGTCTGGTACGCGGTGTCATCTCCTTTACTTCCTTACATTTCTTTGTCAGAACTTCATCTCCGATTTCACGGACACTCCTGATTGCCATTGTTTTCTCTCCTTTGTCTTGTCTCGTACTGCCTAATATAAATTCATGGGATCAAAATCGAACTGTACGATCTCTTTCCTTCCCTCTTTTTTGTCCAAAAATGCTTCCAGCCTGTCCTTCAAAGCGATGAGCACATGTTCCTCCCTGCATTTTGCATACAGAACGTTCCGGAAAATATCGCTGACGCGCCCGACGGATGCCGGTGTCGGTCCGAGGATCTGAAACGGTGCACCCGCTGCAAACACTTTCGCCTGCTCTGCCAGTTCTTTGGCAAGTGTCTCTCCCTTCCCATCATCCTCCGACAATACCAGTACCGCCAGCATATGCGATGACGGAGGATATTCCATCAGTTCCCGATAGACGATCTCCTCCTGATAAAAGCCCCTGTAATCCTGCTTTGCGGCATAACGGACGCTGTGATGTTCCGGCTGATACGTCTGGATCACGACCTGCCCCGGTCTGCTCCCGCGTCCGGCTCTGCCCGCCGCCTGCGTGAGCAGCTGAAAGGTCCGTTCACCCGCCCGGTAATCATTCGCATGCAGCGACAGATCCGCCGCAAGGATCCCGACCAACGTCACGCCCGGGAAATCGTGTCCCTTGACGATCATCTGCGTGCCGATCAGGATATCGGCTTCCTGCCTTTCAAAGGATGACAGGATCTCCTGATAACTGTCCTTTCTTCTGGTCGTATCCGCATCCATGCGCAGTACCCGCGCCTGCGGAAACCGCTTATGCACCAGATCCTCCACCTGCTGTGTGCCCGCCTTAAAGCCCGAGATATATTTGGAACCGCAGGAAGGGCATCTGTCCACCGCAGGCTGTTCATAGCCGCAGTAATGACATACCAGCCTCCCGCCTCTGTGCTCCGACAAGGACACATCGCAATGCGGACATTTCATCACATGCCCGCAGGCACGACAGGATACAAATCCGGCATATCCCCTGCGGTTTAAAAAGAGCATGATCTGTTCGCCCGCCGCAAGTTTCTGTTCCATCAACTCCTGCAACTTCCGGCTGAAAATGGAACGGTTCCCTTTTTTTAATTCTTCCCTGAGATCCTCCACATATACTTCCGGAAGACTGCCTCCCGTGAGACGCTCCGTCAATTCATAGCGTTTGATCTCACCTTTTTCCGACCGGTAATACGATTCCATCGAGGGCGTCGCCGATCCAAGCACGACGCTTGCGCCGTAATAGGAGGCAAGCTCCTCCGCTGTCTCTCTCGCATGATATTTGGGAACCGGCTCACTCTTATAACTGGATTCCTGTTCCTCATCTATAATAATCAGCCCAAGATTTTCAAACGGTGTAAACAATGCGGACCTCGGTCCGATCATGACATTGATCTCTCCCCGTCTGGCGCGCTCACACTGATCGGAGCGCTCCCCTATCGAAAGTCTGGAATGGAGCACCGATACTCTCTGACCGAACCGCTGTGTGAAGCGCGATACGGTCTGGTAAGTGAGTCCGATCTCCGGGATCAGCACGATCGACTGTCTGCCCAGTTCGATCATCCCCTGGATCAGTTCCATATAGACTTCGGTCTTACCGCTCCCGGTGATGCCGTGGATCAGATAGGTTCCATGTTTTCCGTTCCTGTACTCTGTCAGAATATCTTCTGCGATATGACGCTGTGCTTCGCTGAGCACCACAGGCTCTCTATGCCTTCCTTCCTGATTGACAGGATTGCGGTACGCCGTCTCACTCTCGATCCGGACGATCCCTTTCTGCTCCATCGCCCTGATCACGGACAGCGTCACTGAAAACTCATGAATTGCTCTCTCATAAGGAAGTCCGTCATCAGCGTCAAGCAGGCCGGCAATCAACCGCGCTCTGGCGCTCTGATGCTTCCGGTTATATTCCTCCAGAAGCTTTGCCGCCTCATCCCTTCCGACAAGCAGACGGATCCGCCGCCGCTCAGGCGTCTTATTCTTCTGCTGAACGGGAAGCACTGTCTTTAGCGCGGCGATCATCGTGGAACCGTAATGTTCCTTCATCCACCCGGCAAGGCGGATCTGATTCGCTTCTACCGTGGGACGCTTTTCCGAGATCCGGAGGATATCCTTGATCTTTGCCGGATCTATCTCAGCATTGTCCGTCACTTCGGTCACATAGGCCGCCAGTTCCCGATTGCCCGCCCCAAAAGGAACGATCACGGCCGTTCCGGCGGCAATCTTCCCCTTAAGCTGATCCGGTATCCTGTACTGGAACGGCCGGTCCAGCTTCTCCTGGGAAATATCTACAATTACATTGGCGTAAACGCCCTGTGTCATACGTGTATTCCTCTCTCCTTCAGGATGTCCGCAATAATCACACGCTCATCCATCGGATATTTCTTCCCTTTGATCTCCTGATAATCCTCATGACCTTTTCCCGCCAGGACGATGATATCCCCCGGCTCGCCGTGGTCGATCACATAAGCGATCGCTTCTTTCCTGTCGCAGATCTCCACATATTTTCCGTCAGTCCTAGCGATGCCGGTCTTGATATCGTCGATGATATCCTGCGGTTCCTCAAATCTGGGATTGTCAGAGGTGATGACCGTCAGATCAGCAAGCCTGCCGCTGACCTCACCCATCTCGTAACGCCGCAGTTTGGAGCGGTTGCCGCCGCACCCGAACAGACACACCAGCCTGTGCGGATGGTATTCCTTCAGCGTGGTTAAGAGGCTCTCCAGCGCCATCGCGTTGTGGGCATAATCGATCATCAGCGTAAACTGATCCGACACCTTCACCAGTTCTATTCTGCCCTTCACATGCGCCTGCAGCAGCGCTTCCTTCATATCCGACTCGCTGACATCAAAATGACGACAGATCGCCATGGCGGTCAGCGCATTGTACACACTGAATTTGCCCGGCGTGTTCGTCTCCACATCCATATTCAGAAGCCCCTTGACGCTGAAATCCACGCCAAGGCTTCCCGGCTTGGTGACAAGATGCATATCATATGCCTGCAGATCGACTCCGTACGAAAAACCGTACGTTTCCAGTTTGCACGTATGTCCCGCCGTCACCGTCTGATAATGCGGATCATCCCCGTTGACGATTCCGATCCGGCACTGCTTGAAAAGAAGTCCCTTGCACGCCATATATTCCTCAAAATCCTTGTGTTCGTTAGGGCCGATGTGATCCGGCTCGATATTGGTAAAAATACCGATGTCAAACACAAAGCCCTGTGTGCGGTGCATCATCAGTCCCTGTGAGGACACCTCCATCACCACGGTATCACAGCCCGCATCTGCCATCTGCCTGAAATAATCCTGTATCACGTACGACTCCGGCGTCGTATTGTTTGCGGGGATATGCTTCTCCCCGATCACTGCCTCAATCGTCCCGATCAGGCCAACCTTCCTGCCCGCATGCTCCAGGATCGACTTTACCAGATAAGTGGTCGTCGTCTTTCCCTTGGTGCCGGTGATTCCGATGACCCGCATACGCTCCGCCGGATTGCCA
Source organism: uncultured bacterium (assembly GCA_946061355.1). Lineage (GTDB taxonomy): Bacteria > Bacillota > Clostridia > Lachnospirales > Lachnospiraceae > VSOB01. The sequence goes on from CAMGRE010000072.1 coordinate 5,379, forward strand.
AACCACGCTGCCGCCAGAAACGCCAATGCATATCTGGTATCGTCCACCCTCACCACAGTCACATCGCTGTCCTCAGGCACGGTAACATCACTCTGCGTGATCAGCACCGCCGCGCCCTTCTCTGCCGCCTCACCGACACAGCTGTGCCCGTCAAAATTGGCGCCCGCGATGCAGACAAACATGCAACCCTTCTCTATCTTACGGGAATCATAGACAAGCGCGCTGATCTCCTTGTCCACATTTCCCCTGACACATTCATATGTAAGCTTCTCAAGCATTTTTGAAGCCAGCATAAACTTCCCCTCCTTTTATAGACACACTATACCCTTTAAGATAGCACAAAAGCCCTTCCTTTTCAACGATGGCCATATCTTCCCGTTTTTTTCATTTCAAGTTTATTTTTTCTTTATAAATTTATGACTTATTTCAGAGAACGGACATATTTTGAACACATTTTTTGTTTATATTAGTTCTTGGATAGTTGATAACACTCACTATCTCCCCCCTCATAAGTAGAAAAACCTCCGTTACCCCGGAGGTTTTTCGTTTTGTATGAATAATATATTCTATTCAGAAAATTCCCGTCTATTCAGACCCTTTCCCATAATATTTTTCACAATCAAGCAGATTCTCCGTCTTGGCCACGATCAGAGACACCGCCACATCGCCCGTGGAATTGACGGCCGTGCGGAACATGCCGAGCAGGGAATCGATTCCCATGACGAGGCTCAGCGCCTCTGCCGGCACACCGAGCTGCACGAGCAGGACGGACAGGCAGACAAGTCCTGACCCCGGAATACCCGGTGCCCCGATGGACAGCACGATCACAGAGAAGATCATGGAAAACAGAGATGAACTGTCAATCGTGATCCCGAACACCTTTGCCAAAAACAATCCCGCAACCATCATATAGATACAGGAACCGTCCATATTGACCGTCGCGCCGAGCGGAATGGAGAATGCGCATATCTTCGATGAGATTCCCAGTTTCTGGCAGGAACTGATGTTGAACGGCATGGAAGCATTGGAAGATCCGAGACTGAAATTGGTCAGCATGGTAGGTGCATGTTTTTTTAAGAGCACGACCGGATTCAGCCTGCCGATCAGGAGCACCAGCAGACAATAGACGCCAAGCATAACTGCCAATGCAAGGATAAACGTTCCCGTGAAACTCATGATCGAGAGCAGCATATCTGTCCCGGTCATCATCACGAGTGAAGTCATGGAACACAATACCGCCAGTGGGATTACCTGCACGATCAGTGTGGTGATCTTCAGAAAGAGCATGTTGCAGCCATCAAAGAAGCGTCTCAGTGGCTTGGAATAATCCCCGATCATTCCCACTGCCACCCCACACAGGATCGCCATGAAAATGATCTGCAGCATATTTGACTCCAGAAACGGTTTGATAAAGTTCGACGGGACGATCCCAATGATCGTATCCCGTATGGAAATATTCGTGCTGCCTGCCGTCTTGATCGTCTCATTGGCGGCATCCGTCACAAGAGATGCAAGGGCAGCATTACCCGGCCGGATCACGGCAAAGACCGCAAGCCCCACCAGAATCGCGAGCAGCGTCGTGAACAGATACATCCCCATCACCTTGGCGCCGATCTTCCCGAGATCGCGGAGGCTGTCAAACTGGGACAGACACGATACGATGGAAAAGAACACCACCGGCCCGATGATCATCTTCAATGCGCTCAGAAACATCGTCTTAACCGGGCTTAGCAGACCGGAATTTAACGCCTCCTGCGCCGTCTGCGGCAGGATCACCTTGAACAGACAACCGAGGACTATCGCCAGCGCGAGCGCTCCGAGCGTCAGATACAGCTGCATCCGCTCAGACTTCTTAACCGCAATCTGTATCGTGTTGCGGTGCATCCTGTTCTTATAGCGGAAAATATCCGCCTGGGATCGGAAAATCAGGCCCCTGATGGCATTCTCCATATCGGCGCCGACGCCTTCCAAATCAAGATTTCCGATGACGTTACTACTCTCCGTCACGTCAAAGGCTTCACCGGGTGCGCTGATATTCAGGCTGACGCTTCCCAGAAACTTCTTAAAGGTGAGCGATATCTCCGCCTGTTCAGGCGCATGATCCATGATACAGATCAGCGACTCCTCCGTCATCAGCATCGCTTTGATGATGTCACGCCGTTTCAGATGAAACCGTTCAAGTTCCTCTTCCACATAATTTAATGCCTGCTCAATTTTCTGTTTGTCATTATGTATGACCAAAATACCCATCTCCTTTTTGCCCTTGACCGACTGTTTTATCCCTGTATTTTAACAGTTACATTTAGTTCATCACAAAGGAGATCGGTGAAATGCTCTCCGTCACGATCGTCACCTCATAGACACCGTCCGGCAGATCCGTGTCAGCCTGTGCCGCATAGACCCATTCTCCCGCCGTGAGACTGCCCAGGTGCAGCAAGTACGCATCCATATTCTCCGTCACCGGCTGCGGTATCTCCGAGATCTCATTGATCGTATACTCCGTGCCGTCCACACGCACCGTCAGGCCGAATGACAGCTCCCCGCCGTCCGCCTCCCTGACGTAACAGGTTAGTTTCCCGTTCTCGCACAGCGCCGCCGTACGGATCGTGGAGTCAAGCCTGCCGAAGATCCCCCACACGCATACGCCGCATAACAGGATAATCACCGCGCCGAGCACAAGCCACACGCTCGGACTGGTCACCTTCACATAATCATTCAGCTGCTCGGGAGATGAAACCCTGTTCATGCTCTTTTCCCGGAAAATCCCCTCTGCCATACGCTCTTTCTCTCCTAACGTCAAATCTCTCCTTTGGAACCGTTGCCATTGTATTTCAGACACAGCATTGTGATATCGTCAAACTGCGGAGCATCCCCCACAAACTCATTGATCGCCTGTTTCACGTTATGCAGAAGTTCTTTCGGCGATGCGTCCGGATTGACATTCAGCGCCTCTGTCATACGCTCATCTCCAAAGAGCACATTCTCCGCATTCGTTGCTTCCGCCACACCGTCCGTGTAGACATACAGGCTGTCTCCCGGCTGCAGTTCAAATTCATGCTCCCTGAATTTCATGCCTTCCATAACCGCCACCGCCGGGGAGTGCTTCGTCCTGACAAATTCGTAATTCTGTCCCGCCCTGCGAATCGCCGGTTTCTCATGGCCCGCGTTGGCAGCCATTCCTTTGCCCGTCGTGAGATCAAGAATGCCCAGCCAGACAGTGACGAACATATCCGCCTCATTTCCCTCACAGAGCTGTTCGTTCACAAATCCCAGTATCTCCGCCGGGCTGCCGCCCATCTGTGCCCTGTTCTTGATCAGCGTCTTAGCGATGACCATAAAGAGCGCCGCGGGCACGCCCTTGCCGGACACATCCGCCATGACGAGCGCGAGATGGTTCTCATCCACCAGGAAGAAATCATAGAAATCGCCACCCACTTCCTTGGCAGGCGTCATCGTCGCATAGATATCAAATTCCGTCCTGTCCGGGAACGGAGGGAAGATACTCGGCAGCATATCCGCCTGGATCTGTGTCGCCACATTCAGTTCCGCCCCGATACGCTCTTTCTCTGCCGTGATCGTCTTGATCTGCTCGAAATACGTATTCAGATCATCCAACATATGGTTAAAGGCTTCCGCCAGATTCCCGATCTCATCCGCCGACTCCACCTCTACTTTTTTGTCAAATTCTCCTTTACCGATCTGCTTTACATTCCTGGCCAATTTCTGGATTGGTCTTGTGATGCTTCCTGACACGGCGAAGGAGATCATGATGACAATGATACCGCAGATCGCGAAGAAAATAATGAATTTCTTCATGACTCCCGCCAGTATGCCCTGCGTAAACTCCTGTGCCTCGTTTGTAAGCTGATCGATGGTTTCCTTCGTTTCCAGCGCAGGTCTGATGACCTCTTCCTTGTTGATGCTGATACACAGAAGCCATCCTGTCTCGTCCATTTTGTAAAATGTAACATAACTGTCAGTTCCATCCAGTGTCAAATCAACGATACCGGATCCATCCTGCATGCATTTCTGCACTTCTGCCATCTTTTCATCATCCAGCTGCATATAAGTATAAATATCTTTTTCAAAATCTTCCCGGAAGAAATTCGGATGCGCGATCACTTCGCCATTCTGATCGATCACAAAGGCGTAACCGGTCTGTCCGATCTTGGCTCTGGTGATCTCATTCAGCATCCTCTGGATCTTGATGTCGGATGCAACCACACCGGCCGGAAGACCGTGTTTGTCAAAAAACACCCTTGCGCTTGTGATACAGGTATTCCCATAGGAATCCGTATAGGTGTCCAGCCAGACCGTCCGATTGGGATTCTCCATAGCAGCCTGATACCATGCGCGCTCCCTGGGATCATAGGATTCATTATAGAGGTTCGATCTCGAATAACGGTAGGAGATACCGCTCTTCGTCCCGACATAGATGTTATCAAGCATGGGATTTTCCTGCATTTCCGGTGCAAAGACGGCCTCACAGTTCGACAGGAGCCTGACCTCCTGCAGCACCTCATCCGTTGCCTCCACTCCCGGTGCAAGCATATACTTGGAACATGCTTTTCTGTCCGGCGTCTCGAACGGCAGAGGCAGATCCCTTCCCTCAAATCTTTCACTGTTCGCATACAGATATTCTATGTACTCCGAAGCCGATGTCACCATCCGCCGTATTTCCTTCAGATTTTCATTGGAATACGCCACCTGTTTCTGCGCAATCTTGATCAGGTATTCCTCAGCCTGTGACTGCAGTGCTTCCTTACTGTCATCCGATGCCGTCAGCCCAAGCGTGATATTCGTCTTCTGGAACTCATCACTCAGATTGTTCATGGAAAGATAGGCATTGATAAACACGATGACGGAAGTGCCAAGTGACATCATCAATACAACGAGCAGAATTTTAATGCCGATCTTCATATTTTTAAACATGCTTCTCTCCTCCCGCCTTACTGCCATTCCATGCCGACAACAAAATGCCTTCGATCAGATCACCGTATTGTAATCCGGAATACATTGCCGCCTTCGGCAGAAGGCTGCCCTGCTTTAATCCGGGAACCGCATTGATCTCAAGCACATACGGCTTCTGTGTCCTGCGCGATACCATAAAATCCACTCTCGCCACGTCCTTTGCATGGACGAGTTCAAAAATTTGTTTGGAAAGGCTCTCCATCTCCCGGATACAGCTTTCCGGAAGATCAGGCTCTGCAATGTCATATTCTCCCGTGAAAAGGGTGAGTTCCTCATCTCTGTTCTGACGCACTCCGACAAGTGTTTCCACTCCCTCCACACATGGGAGCGTCGCCAGTTCTCCATCCTTTTCCAGCAGTCCCACTGTATAAAAACCGCCGTCAACAAACTCCTCTAAGAGAATGGGATCATCATATGCAAAGACAGATTCCAGTTTGGGAAGTTCCTCCGGTCCACGAATCAGTTCGATTCCAAAACTCCCTCCCTGCGTGGGCGCTTTCCCGACAAAAGGAAAACCGATCTGTCCAAAATCAAAACTTTTCTGCTCATACTCTTTTTTTCGAAGGATCCTCCA
>CAMGRE010000073.1 GCA_946061355.1 uncultured bacterium
TCTCGTCACGTCGGCAATTCCCTCCAGTTCATTCCGAACAATGTCCTTCGTCACAGACGTGATCCGAATGGAACCCACAATATAAGTCGCTGCTCCGATAATCAAAATAGGAAGCAATACAAGTAACAAAATCTTTGTCTTTAATTTCATATGTTTCCGCCCTCCAGTTTCAGTATACACAAAATACTGTTTCCACATTTGTATACTTTTTCGTTATATTATGATTGTATTATAATTTTCCGCTAACATCAAGCAATTTTTGTATATTTTGCCAAATTTTTGCCAAAAATACATTTGTAAAATGTGCAAACAGTTGTAAAGCTATTTTTATTGACAAAAAAAACATCTGCACAAAGCAAATGTTTTTTACTCTTCCCTCTTCATTACGAGCTGCCGTTTAATTCCATTTTGTCTTGAAATGTTCATAAAGCTGCAACACCTTATCTCTGGAATCCGCCAGATTAAAGTGAAGCGCCTGAAGCAGCTGATAAGTAAAGTCGATCGTTCCTAATACGATGACGATCTTGCACGCCCGAACGCCCATCTCATAGGAATAGGCATCAATAAAATGCATCACCTTGCCGTTCAGGAAACAAATGATGATCACCGCGTAGAATCCCCACGCGATCGTACTTTCCAGACAGATGATCCCTTTGTAATTGCAGGGCTTATCATTGTAATCCCACCAGAGTTCTCCAAAGAGCTTCACCATGAGCTTTCCCACCAGGAACTCAAATACCGTTGCAAGGATCGCTCCCGCAAAATAAAGTTTCACATAACTGCCTGCCAGAGGATGCAGAATCAGATATCCTACCACGCCGCCAAACCCATAGATCGGGCAGAACGGTCCTTTGGCGAATCCTCTGTTCGTGATCCTTCTGTTACAAAAAGACATATAGATCGACTCAACAAACCAACCCAGAACACTGTAGATAATAAATGCGGAAACCAGATGATAAACATCCGTTCCGAACAATTCTTTTGTCCACATAATGTTACTCCCAAATATCTTTCCGCTACTATGAACAAAAAAGTCCAAGACAGCACTGTCCGGACTTTTAAGTTTCAATTACAAGCTTAGTTGTATTTGCGTTTTCTAGCCGCTTCCGATTTCTTCTTACGTTTTACGCTGGGTTTCTCGTAATGCTCTCTCTTGCGGATCTCCTGCTGGATACCTGCTTTCGCACAACTTCTCTTGAAACGACGCAAAGCGCTATCTAAAGTCTCGTTTTCTTTTACGATTACGTTTGACACGACTACACCTGACCTCCCTTCAGTCCCTTCGTACTCATACGACTGATTGGGTTTCTAATGTGAATCTACACACATCAAACATTATAACATATTTTATACATTCGTCAACTATTTTTTTGAACAAGCCCTACAGCTGCCCTTCCAGTACCTTTGCCGCTTCCGCGATAGCCTGATCGATCCCGGCAGGATTCTTACCGCCGGCCTGTGCCATGTTCGGTCTTCCGCCACCACCGCCGCCTACCAGTCCTGCGATGCCTTTGATCAGGTTACCCGCATGAGCACCCTTCTTCTGTGCTTCCTCTGTCGCCATGGCAACGATATTCACCCTGCCGTCCTGCTCAGACAACAGTACGACCACACCTTCGCCCAGCTTTTCCTTCAGCTGGTCGCCCAGATCACGCAGACCGTTCATGTCCACGCCGCTTAACCTTACGGCAAGGAGCTTCACGCCTTTTACCTCAGCCACCTGATCCATGACATCTCCGAGGGCATCCTTGGCCGCCTTGGCTTTCAGGGACTCATTTTCACTCTGCAATGCCTTGATCTCTGCAAGCATATGGCCAATTCTCTCATTCAGAGTAGCAGGTGTCGCCTTTGCCAGTTTCGCCGCCTCTTTTACCGTATTCTCGAGTTCTTCATAGTATTTGAACACGCCGTTTCCTGTCAATGCTTCAATTCTCCTGACGCCTGCAGCCACACCGCTCTCGGAAAGGATCTTGAACGCAGCGATGTTTCCTGTGTTTGCCACATGTGTACCACCGCAGAGCTCCACAGAGAAATCACCCATCATGACAACGCGGACCTTTTCGCCGTACTTCTCACCAAAGAGAGCCATCGCGCCGGTCTTCTTGGCGTCTTCGATCGACATCTCTTTTGTGACTACCGGAAGGTTATTCTGAATCTCCTGCTTGACGATCTCCTCAACCTTTGCAAGCTCCTCGGGAGTCATCGCTGAGAAATGGCTGAAGTCAAAGCGCAGTCTCTCGCCGTCAACATAGGAGCCGGCCTGCTCCACGTGCGTTCCCAGCACAGTGCGGAGCGCTTTCTGCAAAAGATGCGTTGCACTGTGATTCCTGCAGGTATCGGCGCGTCTGCCCGCATCGACACTGAGTTCTGCCTGCTCACCGACACGCAGCATTCCCTTTGTGACGGTTCCGATATGTCCGATCTTGCCGCCAAGAAGCTTCACGGTATCCTTCACCGCGAACTCGCCCTCCGCGGTACGGATGATACCGGTATCGCCGCACTGACCGCCCATCGTTGCATAGAAAGGTGTCTCTTCCACAAATATCGTAGCATTCTCGCCTTCGGACACAGCCTCCGTCAGTTCTGTCTCTGTCGTGATGACTGTGATCTTCGAGGAATGCGTCAGTCTGTCATATCCCACAAATTTAGAGGTAACGGATGGATCGATCGACTCGTACACGGTCACATCCGCGCCCATATAATTCGTCACCTTGCGGGCCGCACGTGCCTTGTCCTTCTGCTCCTGCATCGACTTTTTAAAGCCTTCCTCATCTACCGTGAAGCCTTTTTCCTCAAGAATCTCCATCGTGAGGTCAAGCGGGAATCCGTAAGTGTCATACAGCTTAAATGCATCTTCTCCGGAAAGTTCTTTCTTTCCGTTCTCTGCCATCCCGGCTTCCAGCTCTGCCAGAATACTCAGACCCTGATCAATCGTCTTGTTAAATTTATTTTCCTCCTGAGTGAGTACATTGAAGATAAAGTTTTTCTTCTCCTCAAGCTCCGGATAGCCGTCTTTACTGCCCTCAATCACCGTACTGCTCAAATTTGCGAGAAATTCTCCTTCGATTCCGAGCAGCCTGCCATGACGTGCCGCACGGCGAATGATACGTCTGAGTACATAGCCGCGTCCCTCATTGGAGGGCATGATGCCGTCTGAGATCATAAAAGTAGCGGAACGGATGTGATCCGTCACGATACGGATCGACACATCCCACACATATTCTTTCTTATACTCTTTGCCGGCAAGTTCACATACACGGTTGCGCAGCGCCTGGATCGTATCCACATCAAAGATGGAATCCACATCCTGCACTACTGTCGCAAGACGCTCCAGCCCCATGCCGGTATCGATATTTTTCTGCTGAAGTTCCGTGTAATTTCCTTTTCCGTCATTGTCGAACTGTGTAAACACATTGTTCCAGATCTCGATATAACGGTCACAGTCGCAGCCCACGGTACAGCCCGGCTTACCGCAGCCGTATTTCTCGCCTCTGTCGTAGTAAACCTCAGAGCAGGGGCCGCACGGTCCCGAACCATGCTCCCAGAAGTTGTCCTCCTTGCCGAACCGGAAAATCCTCTCCGGCGCAATGCCGATCTCTTTGTTCCAGATCTCAAACGCTTCATCATCATTCTCATAAATGGAAGGATAGAGCCTGTCCGGATCCAGTCCCACCACCTCGGTCAAGAACTCCCATGTCCATGCGATCGCCTCATGCTTAAAGTAATCGCCGAACGAGAAATTGCCCAACATTTCAAAGAATGTACCGTGTCTCGCTGTCTTGCCGATATTCTCGATATCGCCGGTACGGATACACTTCTGACATGTCGTCACTCTCCTCCTCGGCGGGATCTCCTGTCCCGTGAAATAAGGCTTCAGGGGCGCCATACCGGAATTGATCAGGAGCAGACTGTTATCATTGTGAGGCACCAGCGAAAAACTCTTCATCGCCAGATGTCCCTTGCTCTCAAAAAATTCCAAAAACATTTTCCGCAGTTCATTTACACCGTAAGCTTTCACTTATCTTTCCTCCAAACTCACTTTGCCGGCAACTGCTTCTGACCTTTCACAGTTACAAGCAAAAATCCATCTAAAATGTAAATTTATCTTCAAAATACTTATCCAGTTCCGCAATCGCAACACGCTCCTGCTCCATGGAATCACGGAAGCGCACGGTCACACACTGATCCGTCTCGGACTCGAAATCGTATGTAACGCAGAACGGCGTACCGATCTCATCCTGACGGCGGTATCTCTTTCCGATATTGCCTCTGTCGTCAAACTCACAGTTATACTTCTTGGAAAGTGATGCGAACACCTTCTCGGCACCCTCATTCAACTTCTTGGAAAGAGGGAGCACACCGATCTTGACAGGGGCAAGCGCCGGATGGAAATGGAGCACCGTCCTCACATCGCCCTCGCCGATCTCCTCCTCGTCATATGCGGCACAAAGGAATGCAAGCACAACACGATCCGCACCGAGCGAAGGCTCAATGACATAAGGGATATATTTCTCATTCTTGGAATCATCAAAGTAACTCATATCCTGTCCGGAAGTATTCTGGTGCTGTGTCAGATCGTAATCGGTACGGTCCGCAATGCCCCACAGCTCGCCCCAGCCAAACGGGAACAGGAACTCAAAATCCGTGGTTGCTTTGGAATAGAATGCAAGTTCAGCCGGATCATGGTCTCTCAGACGCAGTTCCTCATCCTTCATACCGAGGGAGAGCAGCCAGTTATGGCAGAAGCTTCTCCAGTACTGGAACCACTCCAGATCCGTTCCCGGCTCGCAGAAGAACTCAAGCTCCATCTGCTCAAACTCTCTGGTACGGAATGTAAAGTTACCCGGTGTGATCTCATTTCGGAAGGATTTTCCGATCTGGCAGATACCGAAAGGCACTTTCTTTCTTGATGTTCTCTGTACATTCTTGAAATTGACAAAGATACCCTGGGCTGTCTCCGGTCTTAAATATACAGTATTCTTCGCATCCTCGGTAACGCCCTGGAATGTCTTGAACATCAGATTGAACTGACGGATATCGGTGAAATCATGCTTGCCGCAGGAAGGACAGGGAATGTTGTTGTCCTCGATGAACTGCTTCATCTTCTCCTGGCTCCAGCCATCCACACTCTCATCAAGCGTGATGCCTTTCTCTTCACAGTAATCCTCGATCAGTTTGTCAGCACGAAAACGCTCGTGACATGCCTTACAGTCCATCAAAGGATCGGAAAAACCTCCGAGATGTCCGGAAGCAACCCATGTCTGTGGGTTCATCAGGATCGCGCAGTCCACTCCGACATTGTAAGGATTCTCCTGCACAAACTTCTGCCACCATGCTTTTTTTACATTATTCTTGAGTTCCACGCCGAGATTGCCGTAATCCCAGGTGTTGGCAAGTCCGCCATAAATCTCGGAACCGGGATATACGAATCCCCTCGCCTTTGCCAATGCAACAATTTTCTCCATGGTCTTTTCCATCATTCATTCCCTCTCATCTTCCTGAATTCATTTCTATTTACACACAAGATACGAAAGCTCCTGCTGCGGAAAAACAGCTGTATCCTTTCCTTCCGCCTGCGCAGCGCCCCCTGTGTATAAGATCTTTCCGCTTGCCTTTACGGTGATATCCTCTTTCTGAAAGCCCTCAGCGATAATCAGCTTGCGGCTTCCCATCTCCAGAAGCTCCGCCTTTGTGATACTGCCGTCTCCGCCGTTTTCCTTCCATGTAATATCCATATCATATCCGGCATCATAGGCATCCGCCACCGTCCCGTAAAAGAACTCGTGCTGATTAAAAGACCCGAAATCCTCCGCAGTCTTAAACTTCATCACAAGCTTTACCATATTTTTCTTGACGGAGAGCTTCTTAACCTCCACTCTGCTCTCCCCCGCTTCCTGATTATAATCCGCCACTTCGCTCAGGATCAGATCTTTCAGCCTTTCCTCGCTGTAATACTCCTGTTCAAAGGGTTCCTCTATCGTATTGATGACAGATCCGTCCTTCTTCACATCCACCACGTTGTACGCACCTGTGTCGGACGGCTCCTGCTCCTTCTCCTTCTGCGCTTTCCCACATCCGCTCAGCACGAACAGTAAAAAAGCCAGAACCAGAAGCATCATTTTACGTTTTCTCATGTTCTCTCCTCCCAGCTTTCTTATTATAACGGAGTTACTCTACATTTTCAACACACAATTTATCCAGCACTTCCAGGCTTTTGAATTCCCGGTCAAACACTTTTTTTCCGGCTTTTTCAGCAATTCTGCCAAGCTGTCCCAACACCTTTCCCGTCACCGTAAACGTGTACAGTTTTTCGATTGTGGAATGCACGATATAGTCCACCGCATACACTGTCGACGGATCAAGCTCCTCCTCATTGCCGGCACCCGGAAACTCTCCGTTCACTGCCATTGCCTTGATCTCAAATATGTAACGCACCAGCCTGTTGTCATATCCCGGATGTACCAGGGCACGCAGTGACTGATATAGAAGTTTCAGCAATTCTTTCTCGTCATTGTTTTCTCTCGCATAATAATCGGCAATCTCCAGAAAATAAATACCATAATAGGCACCCTCAAAGTCTTCCCTGAGTTCTTCAAAATAATTGGTGATCTCCGCATCCAGAACCGTGTAGGAATTTTTCCCGACAAACAACTTGAAGGTGCCAAAAGAAAAGGGATTCGCCGCAGCCGCCAGCCGGTTTCCCTGTCTCCTGGAACCCTTGGCAAAAGCGGACAGCTTTCCCCTCTCTCTGGTTAATATTGTGACACTCCTGTCATAATCACCCACGGGAACGGTCTTTAAAACCATCCCCGTCACCATGATATAATCCTGCATAATATCCTTCTTCCGTTTTATTTCCGATCCCGTTCTCTCCGGAACATCTCTTAAGCTGTTCGCGTTCAATCTCCTTAAAAGAAAGATAATCCGCCACACTGCCGGAGCCGGCAAAGCGCTCCCATCCATCCCTGTATTCCATCGTGCATTCCCCCTGTCGTCTGTTGTCATACGACACGGAAACCTCCCGCGTCTTACTGATTAGGTTCTGCACAATCCGCTATTTCTATGAGTGGGAAAAGCTGGCATGCGCTACTGCATATCCTCCTGCCGGTAACCGAAATTCTTTAACAGGAAATCGCTGTCCCTCCAGTCCTTTTTGACCTTGACCCAAAGCTTCAGGTTCACCTGTGATTCCAGCAGTTCTTCAATATCCATTCTGGCGGAGGATCCGATCCGCTTTAACATCGCCCCCTGCTTTCCGATGATAATCCCCTTGTGGGATTCCCTCTCGCAGATAATGGTCGCATCGATATCAACAATCTTTTTCCTGTATTTCATGCTCTCAACGGCCACTGCGATCCCATGTGGAATCTCATCCTCCAAACAGCGCAGCGCCTTCTCCCGGATCAGCTCCGCCACGATCTGGCGTTCCGGCTGATCAGTGATCACATCCTCATCATAAAACGCGGGACCATACGGCAAATACTTCATAATGCAGGAGATCAGTTCGTCCGTATTATCCCCCTTAAGGGCAGACACCGGTACGATCTCCGCAAAATCCATCTCCTTGCGGTAAGTATCGATAAAGAGGAGCACCTCTTCCTTTTTCACTGTGTCCGTCTTGTTGATCACAAGAATCACCGGCGTGTTACATTTCTTCAGAAGTTCTATGATATGGCGCTCTCCGGCACCGATATAGGTGGTCGGCTCCACCAGCCACAATACGACATCGACATCCCGCACCGTATGCTCCGCCACATTCACCATGTAATCTCCCAGCTTGTTCTTGGCCTTGTGGATTCCCGGTGTGTCCAGGAATACAATCTGCCCCTCCTCCGAAGTATAAACAGTCTGGATCCTGTTTCTGGTTGTCTGAGGCTTACTGGACGTGATCGCGATCTTCTGTCCGATCAGCCGGTTCATCAGTGTCGACTTGCCCACATTCGGTCTGCCGATCAGTGCGGCAAAACCGGATTTAAATGTCTGCTTTTCACTCATCCTTCTTTTCCTTATCTGTCTGTTGATTCTGATATCCGTTCTGTCCCGGATTCATCGCCTGATTCTGCGGCGGATACACTGCCTGCCCGGAGCGTTTGGTAAACACCGGCGGAAGCTTTCCTCTCTTCCCCTGCACGCCTCTCTTTGCCCTGCTCTTATCGACCGCTTTGATGATCAGACGCACCACAAGGACAAAGATCAGAATAATAATCACCCAGAGAACGATAAACGGCAGGCAGATCACAAAGTTGATGGCGAAGTTCTTAAGCCCCGCTCCCACTTCGTAGAGGCTGTTCATAAAGCCGGTTCCCATCTTTTCAAATGCACTCAGTTCCTCTGTCGGTGTGATCGTCTCAGTTTCCGTGATATCTATGTAAATCGTGCTGTAATCGATCTGATTGTCAAACGTGCGCAGCTGGGACTCCATACTTTCCAGTTCATAGCGCACATCGGAAAGCCTCGACTCGATCTCGATGATATCAGAGACATTCTCTGCCTGCTCCATCAGTTCAAGCAGCCTCTCCTGCTCTGTCTGCAGCGCCTTCTTGCGGCTCTCCATATCCACATACTGCAGCGTCACATCCTCTGTGGATTCACTCAGGTTCACGATATTCGCCTGTTCCCCGACCTCATCCACAAAACTGTCAAGTTTATCGACCGGCACTCTCGCCGTCACATAGCTGTAATGACTCTCCTTGCCGATCGTATAATCCTGTATATAACCGCCGAGTTGTGCCACCCTGTCCTGGATATCTGCCAGCAAGCCGTCCAGGTTCTTCGTCTCCACAGACATGTTGACCGTGCGGATCAGCTTCCTGCCGCTCTGGACCTGCGGCTGCACCTCGCCGTCCATATCCGATACAGGCTCTTCCGCCGCTTCCTCATAACTGTCATAACCCGCATCAGCATTGAACGAGGCTTTTGCCAGACCGGCTCCTGTATAGGACGAGTTTTCCATCACGGCAGAATCCGACGTCGCCTGACTGCTTCCACAGCCCGTGATCGAAAGTGCAAGCACAAGTGACAAACCCGCCACCCATAATCCTTTTTTTCTGCTTTCTTTCATTTTATTCCTCCTCATTTCCGAACAACGGTGTAATCGTCTCAAAAAGCGCCTTCTGCTCTTTGATCTTCTCCTCATTTCCCACAACGCAGAGGCATTCATCCGCAAGGAATGCTTCCAGATAGCCGGCCAGCGCACGAATATCCTCCGGAGTGGCATCTAACATCTGCTCTCTCTCCCTCTGGGTGTCCTCATACGTATAATTGGTCAGATACGCCGTCATGGAACGGCTGCCCTTCGCCGAAGGCGTCAGCGGCATATCACTCTCACTGACGGCGCCGATGATAAACTTCGTCATCGTGCGCTCATCCGCCTGAAATTTCTTCACATAATCCACAGCGCCCTCGTACGCTCCGATCGTCCTCTCCAGATTCGGATCGCGGTAGGACACAAAATAGCTGTCACCCGTCTTTCCGAACGCGCACATACATCCGTAAGCGCCGCCTCTGACCCTGACCTGATTCCACAGATATTCATATCCCATCATTACCTTCAGCACACGCAGCGCTCCGGTATAGGGAAGTCCTTTTCTGATGAAGTTGCCCGCACGGCACACATACTGCACCTGAGCCGAAGACATGAGCCCTTCGTTCTTTTTCACAACCACAGGCTTGTACGGCTGCTTTGCGACCGGCTCCGTATGAAGCGACTGTTTCAGCGCCTTCACGCATCTCTCGATATCGCCCTTCCCTTCCTCTGCCGTGTAATCCACCATCAGATTCTCCGGACGGAAGATCATCTTTTCGAGGGTTTTCAGCTTCTCAATGACATCCGCCTTTCTCTCGTCAAAATGCTCCTCGATCTCCTCAAGCACCTTATAAAATTCGTATCCGTTAAACTGTTCCGAAATTGCCGCTGTCTCAGAAAAATAGGACATGGCACGGACTGCCGCCAGGGAATGTCCGGCGCTCATGAAATTCGCCTGCACACGTGATTTGGTCTCCGAGAGAATCTCATGCAGACGCTTCTCATCCTCCAGTCCGGTCGTCAGCATCATCTCCTGCATCAGCGCGAACGCTTTGTCCAGATTGTCATAGAGTACCTTTGCCTTCACCTCAAAGGTGATCCTGCACTCCTGCAGATTCCGGGCATTCACATAAGTGGCGAGAGATGTTGCGATCCCGCCGGTCTGCAGATTGATCTCATCAAACAGCTCCCCGTAGTTGTAATGCTCCGTGTTCATCAGCCCGAGCACTGACTTATAGATCCCGATATACGGGAACAACTCCGCCGGTATCTGCGTCATATCAAATAAGAGCCTCACATACCCGATCCCGTTCGTAAAGATATCATGGTGCAATATGACAGTTCCGTCACAAACCTCCTCCCGGTTAACGTACGGCTCTGCTTCCCTCTTAATATCCTCTCTGGCAAGGAGCGGAATCTTCCGGATATCCTCCTCGCGGCTCGGCTCCTCCTGATATCTGGCAAGCGCTTCCGTTTCCTCCACCAGCTTACCAATCTGCTCTTTTGTAAAGGAAGCTTTCAGCGCCGCAAGCTTATCCTTTAACGCCTTCTCCTCCTTCGCGGCAAGTCCTCTCACGGGTTCCACCAACACCACGGAGCTGTGATGATTGTCAAGGAGATAGGTGCGGATCAGTTCCTCAAAATACCCCTCATCCACCTTCTGTTTCAGGGCTGTGAACGTATCCTCCGCCTCCACATGCAGGAAAGGCTTCGTGTCGTCATACAGCCAGCTGTCAAGCGCCTGCAGTCCGTACATCAGTCCCTTGGGATAAGAACCGAAATCAGCCTCCCTGTATTTGAACTCGTAGTAATTGAGTGCGGCACGAAGGGATTTTTTGTCAATCCCG
>CAMGRE010000074.1 GCA_946061355.1 uncultured bacterium
GGCACCTGCACTTTATTAAATAATATCACATTTTTAAGTTCTGTGGAATTCCCTACAACAGCTCCCTTTCCGACGATTGCGCTTCCTCTGATAAAGGCACAGTGCCTGATCTCCGCTTCCTCGTCGATGATTGCCGGCCCGCCGATATATGCGGAAGGAAATACCTTCGCCGTTTTTGCAACCCACACGTCCTCGCCCCTCTTTTCAAAACGGTCCTCCGGAAGCGTATTGCCGAGTGCAATAATGAATTCCTTGATCTTCGGAAGCACCTCCCACGGATAAGTCACTCCGTCAAAAATATCTTTTGCGATCGTCTCGTTCAGATCATACAGATTTTTTACTGTCAGCTTTTCCATTTTTTCCACTCCTCTTATAATTCTGTGCAACGATATCATATCTGCCAAGCAGCATGCGTCCGTTGCCGGACTGTTTGACCAGATTTGTCCTCCTAGACACAAAATCATCCAGTTTACTCATATATTCTCCGCCCGTTATCGTGCCTTCCGCGACCTGCGTCAGCCCTTTTTCCCAGCTTGCGGTGAGCGCCGGATTGAGCAGCGGCCGCATGGAGTAATCCACCACCTCATAGACAAGCTCTCCAAGCAGTGTTGGCGTGATAATCTGCGTCTTTTTGTTCAGTGCAAGATACTTGATATTAACAAGCTTTTTGAGGATTTCCGCTCTCGTCGCGGATGTCCCGATCCCGCTTCCTTTGATCTGGGCGCGCAATTCCTCATCCTCGATAAACTGTCCCGCATTTTCCATTGTCAGGATCAGCGTACCGGAATTGTAGCGCTTCGGCGGGGAAGTTTCTCCTTCTTTTACAGTATACTCCTTTCCGCTCAAAAGTGCACCCTTCTTCAGGGAATCCAGAAGCTCCAGGAAAGAGGCATCACATCCTATTTCCTCTCCCTGTGACTCCTCGGACTGCTCCTTCTTTTTGAAAAAGGAACAACGCGCCACACGCAGATACCCTTCCTCCGTCAGCACCTTGAAGTTTGAGAAAAAGCGTTCTCCTTTGACTATCGCAGTCAAAGAGATCTTCTGATAAACGGCAGCCGGATAAAAGATACTAAGGAAGCGTCTTACAATCAGTTCATATACATGAGCTGCTGTCGGATGCAGGCTCCTCAATGCCGAAAATCCCTGTCCTGTCGGAATAATGGCATAATGATCCGTGATCTGCTTGTCATTGACATATCTGGTTTTTTCCAGTTTTTGATACGCACCTGTTTCCAGCACTTCCCGTGCATAATCACCTACCGGTTCATACTGACACAAACCCTTCAGATTCTTTGTGATTTCTTTGCTCACCGCCGTGGACAACACTCTTGCGTCCGTTCTCGGATACGTCGTAAGCTTCTTCTCATAGAGCTCCTGTGCGATCCTAAGCGTCTCATCCGGACTGATCTTAAAATATTTTGAGCAGTCATTCTGTAATTCCGCCAGATTATATAACAAAGGCGGATTCTTGATCTCTTTCTTTTTCTCCAGTTTGTCAACCACAGGCATTTCCTGCGGCTGTTCCATCAGATAAGAGATGAGTTCATCGGCACTCTCCCGTTTCTGAAAGCCGTTTTCCTTATACAGAAGCGGAGACTGATAGTATCTGCTGCCCTCCACAGCCTTCCATTCTGCCTCAAACTCGCGCTCTCCAAGCAACATTTGGGCCGTAACACGGTAAAAAGGTGTCTTCACAAACTCCCGGATCTCACGTTCCCTCTTTACCACAATCCCGAGCACACATGTCATAACTCGTCCCACTGAGATGACCGCCCTGTCCAATTTCAGATAATCCCTGATGGAATTGCCGTATCCGAGCGTAAGCGCTCTGGAGAAATTGATCCCCATCAAATAATCTTCCTTGGCACGCAGATACGCTGCTTCACAGAGATTGTCATAGGCCGAGAGGTCTTTCGCCTCTCTGATTCCTCTGAGGATCTCCTCCTCCGTCTGGGAATCGATCCAGACACGTTTTCTGACCTTACCCGTGACACCCGCCTGCTGTTCCACAAGCCGGTAAATATATTCTCCTTCACGTCCGGAGTCGGTACACACATAGATGACATCTACATCCTGACGATTCAGCAGACCGCTGACAATCTGGAACTGCTTCTTTACACCGTCAATTACCTCATACTTAAATTCTTCCGGAATAAAGGGCAGTGTATCAAAACTCCAACGCTTATATTTTTCGTCATATTTCTCCGGATAGCTCATCGTCACCAGATGTCCCACGCACCAGGTTACCAGAGCTTCTTCCGATTCCATATAACCGTCACGATTCACCAGCCTGTACCCCAGTGCCTTTGCAAATTCTCTTGCCACACTGGGCTTTTCCGCTATAAACAAATTTTTTCCCATATCTATCCTCAAAGCTGATCAATCGTAAACAGCTTCAGATCTTTTCGCCCTCTCTCTTCCGAAAACAGGTTTTCTTCAAAACCGGTGGCCGAAAATAAAATAACCTGATCGGGCTTAATCTTTGCCTGCCCGGCACAGAACATGAGCCACTCATAATCTTCAAAGAGCATCCGGGGTTTGTCCCAGTTACACATTCCGATCAAAAAATGATTCTCAGCATCCTGCATTACGATATCAATATTACCCGCTTTTCCAACCCATTCTCCCATTTTCTCACAGGAAAAAGGAATACTGTCCATCCGACCTGCAGCCTCGCTGCACACTCTGCCGAAGCATTCCGCGACATAAGAGGAAAATGACGGTGCTATATATCTGTCATAAAATGTGTATTCGTCCAGTTCTTCCAGACGGCTTAAATTACAGTACAAATACCGGAAATAAAATTTCACAAGATAATTCTTGATCCGGTAGATTCCCTTCTGCGCATTTTCCCGTCCCGCCGTATCATAAGAGAACACCTTCTCCACAATCTCAAGTTCCATCAGGTTCTTCAGGTAAACGCTGATCTTTGCCCTGGAAAACCCTGTATGAAGATGCAGATCATTCAACTTATATCTGCCGGAAGCAAGTGCACACAGGATCGCATGATACACATTCGTCTCTCTCAGTTCATCCGAGACCAGTCTGAGCGCCTCCTCCCGCAGATAACTGCCCTTACGAAGGATATGGTGGCAGATGTTCTCCCTGACGTCCAGATTTCCCTCAAAATGGCTCCAAAGCTCCGGGGCTCCACCAAGCACGGCGTATGTCTCGATCTGCTGCTTCCGGTCAGATTCCGGAAGAAAACTTGCAACATCAAAAAAACCGGGTTCCCGCATCTTGATTAAACCCGAAATCTCATAGACGGCACTGCCGATCTTACCCACCATACTGTTCTCGACCCATCCGATCGAGGTGGACGCAAGAATGATCATTACCTCCTGATTATTCCACTGATTATGACAAAAGGAAATCAGTTCACTCATAAAAGTCTCACCTGATTTCACAATATTCTGAAATTCCTCGATGACAATGACCTTCTTATGGCTTCTCTGTTTGATCATGGACATAAAAAGTTCCGTATACGTCGGATAATCCGGAAGTTTTGCTCCATTTTCCCGAAGTTCATTTGCCCACTGAAACTGCTGCTCACGCTCCGAACATGCTCTTGCCCTGTAATAGATTCCCTGCATCTCTTCACAGAATTTGCGCAGCATGGCCGTCATCCCCATATGCTTCTGACCGTAAAACACAACGAGCTGACTGCCTTCTTTTTCATAATACTGCTTCAGATATTGAAGCTCTGTGATATCCTTTCCTGCCATACTGTCTCCTGTCAGCTATGCGAGCACTGTCTGTTCCTTTAACAGTGCCATCATCTCCTGTTCTGAAAAAGGCTCTCCCAACAAAAAGCCCTGAATATATTCGCAACCGATCTGTTCCAGATAATCGTACTGTTCTTTTTGTTCCACTCCCTCTGCAATCGTATGATAACCAAGTTTGCTGACCATCTGAATGATTGCTTCCACCAGGATGCGGCTTGCCTTATCCTGTACCACGGTATCGACAAACGACTTATCAATCTTCACAGTATGTACCGGCAGTCCCTTCAGATAAGAAAGGGAGGAATACCCGGTGCCAAAATCATCTATCGCAATTTTGATTCCATGACGTTTTAGAAATTTCATCTTTTGGAGGATCAGATCAAAATCTTCGATCAGCACCGTCTCCGTTATCTCAAGTTCTATCTCCTCCGGATCCACCTGATATTTTCTGAGAAGTTTCATCAGCTGGTGTACAAATCCCTCCTGCCTGTATTGTACCGCCGACACGTTGATCGACATGATGATAGGCACTCCATACTCCTGCTTCCATTTTGCAATCGTACTGACAGCTTTCTCCAAAACCCATTTGCCAATCTCAATGATCGTGTGGTTCTTTTCCGCAATCGGAATGAACTGTGAGGGACTGATTACGTTTCCATCCTCATCCATCCAACGGATCAACGCCTCGACGCCTCTGAGCCGCCCGGTTCCCGCCTCATATTGCGGCTGATAATATAACGCAAATTCCTTCTCGGGCACGGCATGCTTTAACTTATGTTCTATGGCGGCATTTTCGCGGAACTCCTTGATCAAAGGCGCATCAAAATAGCGAATATTGCTCGTGCTGTCCTTTTTGGAACGGAACATAATAATCTCTGCATAATTGATCAGTTCCAAAGCGGATGTCGACGCTTCCGGATATTCTGCCACCCCGACATTGACCTCCACCGATACCGGTCCGCTTGAGAGCATAAAAGGTTTTTTGATCCGCTCGTGGATTGTCTGATACAGATAACTGATATTCCTTTTGCCAAAGGGATCATACACCGCCATACAATACACATCAGCATTGAAATGAGCACAGATGATGTTTTCATCCTCGGCAAATTCTGACAAATACTGTCCGAAAACCTGAATCAGCTCATCTCCGACCAGAATTCCCATGCCGTCATTGATCTTCTTGAAATCGTTAATATCGATAAAGACGACACTCACGATCATGTTTTCTTTTTCTGCACGCTGCAGCCACTTTGTGAGCTCCTGAACAAAATAATTCCGGTTGTAAAGGCCTGTGAGCATATCATAATAAGCCATATAGGTCAGATTGTCATTCTGCGCTTTAAACTTGGTGATATCCCTGAAACGGATCGTCTCCTCCGCAGGACTGCCATCCTGATGATAACTCATCGTGACCTCGCACTCACCCCAGAGGCTTCCGTCCTTCTTGCAAAACTCCTGTGATGTATAGGTCAGTCCTTTATTCTCCAGCCCGATCGCTTCCTTAAGCGGCTGTACATATTCTTCTTTTACCGTATCATAGATCCGGCTGATTTCTTTCTTGCTGGTCACCGGAACATCAAAAAAATGTTCCCAGTTTCCCATTGTACGAAACAGCTTATCCTGAAAAGAATAATAGAGGAAAGCATTGTTTGACGTTTCAACCAGTCTGGCATACATATTATTTTCCTGCTTCAGCTGCTGATTCATTGCTTTGAGCAGATTCATCTGATATGCAACCTCATCCATTCGCTGCTTTCCTCCTTTGACTTCTTTGTCTTTATCGTATTATTTTTGGGTGATATAACCCTTTGCCTTCAACAACTCGGCACAAAGTACGGCGCCTCCGGCAGCGCCTCTGACCGTATTGTGGGAAAGCCCCACAAATTTCCAGTCATAGATACTGTCCTCACGGATACGGCCTACGGATATCCCCATGCCTCTCTCAAAATCGACATCCAGCGTCACCTGCGGCCTGTTATCCTCCTCAAGATACTGAATAAACTGCTTCGGCGCACTCGGCAGTCCCAGTTCCTGCGGGATTCCCTTAAATTCCACAAGTTTTTGAATCAGCTGCTCCTTTGTCGGGTTCTTTCTGAACTTCACAAACACCGCTGCTGTATGACCGTTCAGGATCGGTACACGGATACACTGGCAGGTGATTGCCGGACTCTCCGCCGGTACGATCACGCCGTCCTCGATATGTCCCCAGATTCGCAACGGCTCTTTCTCTGATTTCTCCTCTTCCCCACCAATGTAAGGAATGATATTTCCAACCATCTCAGGCCAGTCTTTAAATGTCTTGCCGGCTCCGGAAATTGCCTGGTAAGTCGTTGCAACCACCTCATACGGTTCAAATTCCTTCCATGCCGTGAGCACAGGTGCATAACTCTGGATCGAGCAGTTTGGCTTTACCGCAACAAATCCTCTCGTAGTGCCAAGTCTTTTCCTCTGATACTCAATGACTTCCATATGCTCCGGATTGATCTCCGGAATGATCATCGGTACATCCGGTGTCCAGCGGTGGGCGCTGTTATTGGATACGACAGGCGTTTCCGTCTTGGCGTACTCTTCCTCGATCTTTTTGATCTCATCCTTTGTCATATCAACTGCGCTGAATACAAAGTCAACCTGGGACGCGACTTTCTCCACCTCGTTTACGTTCATGACTACGATTTTTTTGACAGCCTCGGGCATCGGCGTATCCATTTTCCATCTGCCGCCTACTGCCTCCTCATATGTCTTTCCGGCCGATCTCGGGCTCGCCGCAATGGTCGTCACCTCGAACCACGGATGGTTTTCCAGCAGAGAAATAAATCTCTGACCCACCATACCTGTTCCGCCTAAAATACCTACTTTCAGTTTTTCACTCATTTTTTCATTTCTCCTCTTTCCACATTTTTCCACTTTTTTATATTGAAAGCTTTCCAAGAAAGCTTTTATTGAGCCCGATCACCTTCCGCATAGATTCCTGCCCGGGCGCTCCGACGGTGAGGCGTTTCTCAACGCATGTCTTTAAGCTGATCGCATCATACACATCCTGCTCAAACACCGGACAGATGTTCTTAAGCTCATCAAGGGACAGTTCATCAATGCTGCACCCCTTATCGATACAGTACAGGACAAGCTTTCCGATAATGCTGTGCGCATCACGGAACGGAACCCCCCTGTTTACCAGATAATCTGCCGCATCCGTTGCATTGGTGAAACCGTTCATTGCGCTCTTTGCCATCACATCCTTACGGAACTTCATGGTCTTTAACATTCCTTCAAACAGCGCAAGACAGCCTTTGACCGTATCGATAGCATCAAAGGTAAGCTCCTTGTCCTCCTGCATATCTTTATTGTAGGCAAGCGGAATTCCCTTCATCGTAGTGAGCAGGGACATCAGTGCACCGTATACCCTGCCGGTCTTTCCCCGTACAAGCTCTGCAATATCCGGATTCTTCTTCTGGGGCATAATGCTGCTCCCGGTAGAATATGCGTCATCAATCTCGACGAAACGGTACTCATTACTGTTCCAGATAATGATCTCCTCACTAAACCGGCTCAGATGCATCATGATCGTTGCGGCCACCGCCAGATATTCGATCAGATAATCTCTGTCCGACACGGAATCCATACTGTTTAATGTCGGCCCCTCAAATCCAAGCAATGAGGCAGTATAACCGCGATCAAGCGGGTAGGTCGTCCCTGCCAGGGCTCCCGCTCCCAACGGACAGAAATTCATTCTCTTATAGATATCCTGCATACGCAGCAGGTCTCTCTTAAACATCTCAAAATATGCGCCGAGATGGTGGGCCAGTGTAACCGGCTGAGCTTTCTGCAGATGAGTAAATCCCGGCATATATGTGTCGATATGCTCTTCCATCATCGCAAGCAGTGTATTTAACAGTTCTTTCAGGAGTTCTTCCGTATGCACGATCTCCTGCCTGGTATACAGTCTCATGTCGAGCGCCACCTGATCGTTACGACTCCTGCCTGTGTGAAGCTTCTTGCCGGCTTCTCCGATCCGGTTGATCAGATTTGCCTCCACAAAGCTGTGGATGTCCTCATATTCTTCCGTGATCTGTAATACGCCGTTATCAACATCTTCCCTGATACCGGTAAGGCCTTTTACAATATCGTCCTTCTCCTGCTCTGTTAGAATTCCTTGTTTCTCCAGCATCACAACATGTGCAATACTACCTTCAATATCCTGGTGAAAAAATCTCTGATCAAAAGAAATGGATGCATTGAATTGATAAACCAGCTTGTCCGTCTCTTTGGTAAAACGTCCGCCCCAAAGCTGTGCCATAATAGAACCTCCGACCTTTGTTAAACTTGCATTTAAAATACTACCATATTTTTCTGCTGCCTGCAAGAAAAGCCCGTGAGAAAGTGACAGTTTTCTATTGTTTTTGCACAATCCCGCAAATTTATCATAATATACCGTATAAACTCTGGAGGGATACTATGAACAAACCTATTCTCAAACTACAAAATATCTCGTATTCCTATCACAGTCTCTCAGGTGAGGTTCCTGCACTTTCCAATATTTCACTTTATGTAAACCAAGGTGAGTTCCTGGCAGTGGTAGGTCCGAGCGGATGCGGAAAATCCACGCTGCTATCCCTGATTGCAAGACTTCTGGAACCGGAAAGCGGGACGATCTCATTTCAGAATCCGGACGGGTCTTTGAACTATCCTGGGATCGGATATATGCTGCAGCATGATCATCTGCTGGAATGGCGCACAATCTTCAGGAATATTACACTCGGCCTTGAAATTCAGCACAAAATGACACCGGAAAATCTGGCCTACGCCGAACATCTTCTCGCCGAGTACGGTCTCAAAAAATTCAGGAACAAGCATCCCGGCGAGCTTTCCGGCGGCATGCGCCAACGCGCGGCTCTGATCCGTACCCTGGTACTGAATCCTGATATTCTGCTGCTTGATGAACCATTCAGTGCTCTGGATTACCAGACCAGACTCTCTGTATCCGATGACATCGGCAACATCATCCGAACCACGGGAAAGACAGCCATCCTGATCACCCACGATCTGTCTGAAGCGATCAGTCTTGCTGACAGGATCATCGTACTCTCGGACCGTCCTGCCGTTGTGATCAGAGATCTTCCCATCCGGCTCACCAACTATGACCATACGCCTCTTGGCGCACGCAGTGCACCGGAATTCAGGTATTATTTTAATCTTTTATGGAAGGAGCTTTCTCATGAAAAATAAGAAAAAGACGGACGTTCTTTCCGCCCAGGAATTATATCTGAAAACACACAGACGCCATCATCATTCCATCACCTGCATGAGGATTATCCTTTTGCTCTCTTTTCTTACCGTCTGGGAATTATGTGCAGACTTCCACATCATTGACAGTTTCTTTTTCAGCAGTCCGTCCATGGTGCTCTCCTGCTTTGTGTCAATGCTTGCAGATCATTCACTTTTTTTGCATATCGGTGTCACGCTGTTTGAAACGATCATCAGTTTCCTGCTGGTCATCCTGATCGGGATTCTTTCAGCCACACTGTTATGGTGTTCCAAAGGATTGTCAGAAATTCTGGAACCGTATCTTGTCGTCTTGAACAGTCTCCCGAAATCTGCTCTGGCACCGCTTTTTATCGTATGGCTGGGTACAGGCACAGATACCATCATTGTTGCCGGTATATCAGTCGCACTTTTTGGATGTATCATAAGTCTGTATACAGGATTTCATCAGGTTGACAAAGATAAGTTGAAGCTGATCTATACGCTTGGCGGAACCAAAAAAGATGCTTTCTGCAAGGTAGTCTTTCCAAGTTCCATTCCCACCATCTTAAGCACGATGAAGGTAAATATCGGCCTTGCGCTGGTCGGTGTCATCATTGGAGAATTCCTTGCTGCCAGAAGAGGGCTGGGATATCTGATCATCTATGGCAGCCAGGTATTTCAATTGAATCTGGTCATCACAAGTATCATCATCCTGTGCCTCATTGCTATGGGCCTATATCAGCTTATTCAATGGGCCGAACATCTTTACCGCAAGAAGCGCTGACTTTGGTTTCTTTCATCATTTCATAGAGTTTTCCAAGC
This sequence comes from uncultured bacterium, assembly GCA_946061355.1. Taxonomy (GTDB): domain Bacteria; phylum Bacillota; class Clostridia; order Lachnospirales; family Lachnospiraceae; genus VSOB01. Next base: position 9,792 of record CAMGRE010000074.1, read on the forward strand.
GCTTCCCGGATACCTCCCACCTGATCTATCAGACCTTCTCTCACGGCGTCCTCTCCCACAAGGATCGTTCCCATATCCTTGGTGAGGATGCCGGTCTCCATCATCATCTCCTCCAGACGTTTTGCACTGACACTGCAGTGACTCTCAACAAACCCTGCAATTCTGTCCTGCATCTGCTTAAAATATTCAAAGGTCTGCGGCGCTCCGATCACCATTCCATTCATCCTGACCGGATGGATCACCATTGTTCCGGACGGCACAATAAAAGAATAATCGGTACTGACCGCAATCGGAACACCGATCGAATGACTCCCGCCAAGTACCAAAGATACGGTTGGCTTGCTCAGCGAAGCAATCATCTCCGCTATCGCAAGCCCTGCCTCAACATCTCCACCCATGGTATTCAAAAGAACAAGCACACCCTGAATCTCTTTACTGTCCTCAATGGCTGCAAGCTGCGGCAGAATATGCTCATATTTTGTCGTCTTGGTATTATTGCTCAGGACATCGTGACCTTCCACCTCGCCGATGATCGTCAGCAGATGGATATCTCCAAGCGTTGCCTGCCCGATCTCCTCTATCCGCTCATCAAGATGTTTCTCCTGCTCTCTTTTTTCCTCCTTGATATTGCCTCCCTTATTCTCCCCGGATTTATCAGCATGACTTTCTTTATGATGATTTTCTTTCTTGTTTTTGCCCATAAACGTTCTCCCTTTCCGAATACTAACTGCCATTTTCCTCATTGCCATAACAGAAAAAGGAACCTCTCGGTTCCTTTTTAGTATTTTCCGTTTATGTCATTCTTATAAATCAAAATCATCATTTTCGCTGACTTCATGGTCAAACTCTAACTCATCTTCATTGACCGTCATCTCAAAATCAAGTTCCCGCTTCACATGCTTCTTCGGTCCGGGCAACGGATTCGGGATCGGATCCGTGCGTTTCCTCGGTTTTGATTCAGATTCTGCCTGAGAAGTTTGCTCTGTTTCCTCGGGCCGGCTGACAATTGTTTGTGATATTTCCCCGCCAGAGCCGTCAGGTTTTGCT
>CAMGRE010000075.1 GCA_946061355.1 uncultured bacterium
ACAAGCATTCCGGCCAAAAGAATGAGTGTGATCGCTCTGTGCAGGTGCAGCCATATACGAGGCAATAGCTTTCGGGACATTCCCGTCACAATCAGAGCAAACAGGCAAAGCAACAAAAAAGAACCGAGTGGCGATGTCTGCAAGGTTTGCTGTTCCGTGATCCGGCAATGCAGACATACGGCAACGGTTGCCGATACGCCAAAGAGAATATGCAGTTTTCGTGACAGCTGCCAGAGCTTATTCAGTATTTTGTTACCGCTTTTCCCGCTTTTTCCCGAAGCCGTGCAAAGGATTCTCAGCGGATAGACAGACATTGCCAGGAGGATCAAGAGGACAGATAACCATGAAATCAGCATAGTGTTTTCTTTTCTGCGTTTTGTTAAAAATGCGTTCCGTTTGACAATAACGATACAGGCAGTTTCTTTGAAAAAGCTTTGAAGCAGAAAAGTTTTTGATGACAGAGGAGAACTTATTTGACTGACATATGCCGGGCATTTTGCATATCATAGTAAGAGATCATCTGAAAAGGTATGTGGAAAAATGGAAAATAATGCAATTCTTTCGCTCGAAACACATTTGTTCTTTGCGCGGATCATGAAAGAACATTCATTTTTTCTTGAGGCGGGTTTTGTCTGCGCGGATCGCGCCTGGATAGAGAGGGCGGACTGGTTTAGACGGCAGTTTGAGGAGCTGCTTTCCGATGTGGTAAGGCTGAGCGGCGGGAGAGTGAGCCGGGCGGTTTTACAGTCCGGAGAGTTGGTAACAGAATTTACCGTTTCCGCGGAGCAACGCACGGAGCAGCTCAGCGGCGTGCCCTTTGACAGCAGCATTACCGAGAGAGAAAAGGCGCTTCGCGCGGGCCGAGATGACGGAGGCAGCAGTACTCTCCGTACGGGCTGCGACAGCGTAGTAGACAATACGTTGACCGTGGCGGTCGATAAGATAAACAGGAGGGCAATCCGGCTGTTGGACGGTCTGATCGACTTCAAGGAAAATATTCTGGATGAAGTGAAGCGGGGCAGGATTTTTACCTTTAATTATCCGCTTCTGATCGAGCACATCCTCAGAGAGGCGAAGCTTTACCGTGCTACGGTGGCGGAGCTTATGGGAGGCAGGGTTCTCTCCTGTTATGATTTACGGAAGACGGAGGAGTTCTGGAATCAGATCATGATGGAGCATGCGCTGTTTATCCGGGGACTGCTCGATCCGTCGGAAAATGAGCTGATACAGACGGCAAATCAATTTGCGTGTGAATATAAGGCGTTACTTGAGCAGGCAAGAAAACAGGATTGCAGAGCAATGGGCATGCGGGAGGAATCTCTTGAGGAGACGATCCGTCTGCGCCAGTTTAAGGCAGCGGGAACGGAAGGGATATTAAAACTGGAGATCTCGTCAGTGATTCTCCCGCTGCTCGCGGATCATGTGCTGCGGGAGGCGAACCATTATATCCGGCTGTTGGAGACGGACGGGGTGTAATATGACATACGAGAGGGCAATGAGCGTGTACGCAGACAGAGGCAGATTATCTGCTTGCTTTTCCGCCCGGATTAGAGGATAATTGGTTTTGTGAATGGAAAGTAAGAGATTCTTGTTAAATTCTGTCGCTCAACATTACAAAAGGAAGCAGCAACAATGGACTTATTTGAATATATGCGTACAAACAATATGGAAAAGGAATCTCCGCTGGCGGCGCGTCTGCGCCCGACCACGCTGGAGGAGGTCGTGGGGCAGAAGCATATCATTGGAAAAGATAAACTGCTCTACCGCGCCATCAAGGCAGACAAGATCAGTTCCGTGATCTTCTACGGGCCGCCCGGAACGGGCAAGACGACTTTGGCGAAGGTGATCGCGCACACGACGAGCGCGGAATTTACCCAGATCAATGCCACGGTGGCGGGCAAGAAGGATATGGAGGAGGTCGTTGCGAAGGCCAAGGATATCATGGGCATGTATGGCAAGAAGACGATCCTCTTTATCGATGAGATCCATCGCTTCAATAAGGGACAGCAGGATTATCTGCTGCCGTTTGTGGAGGACGGAACTGTGGTGTTAATAGGTGCGACCACGGAGAATCCTTATTTTGAGGTAAACGGAGCGCTGATTTCCAGATCCATCATCTTTGAATTGAAACCACTGGAAAAGGAAGACATTAAGGAACTCATTGTCCGGGCAGTTTATGATAAGGATAAGGGGATGGGCGCGTATGATGCGGAGATTGATGAGGACGCTCTGGAGTTTCTGGCGGATGCCGCGGGCGGCGATGCGAGACATGCGCTGAATGCGATTGAACTCGGGATCATGACGACGGAGCGCAGCATCGACGGCAAGATCCATATCACGCTTGCGACGGCGGCCGAATGCATCCAGAAGCGCGTGATCAAATATGACAAGACAGGGGATAATCATTACGATACGATTTCTGCGTTTATCAAGAGTATGCGCGGCTCCGATCCCGATGCGGCGGTGTACTATCTGGCCAAAATGCTGTATGCCGGGGAGAGTGTGACCTTTGTAGCCAGGAGGATGATGATCTGTGCTTCGGAGGATGTGGGAAATGCGGATCCGAACGCACTGTTGGTTGCCACCAATGCGGCGATGGCGGTCGAGCGTGTGGGAATGCCGGAGGCGCAGATCATACTGGCGCAGGCAGCAGCCTATATCGCCTGTGCCCCTAAGAGCAATGCGGCAGTGAATGCCATATCGGAGGCGATGGATACCGTGAAAGAGACAGGAAATTTGCCGGTGCCGGTACACTTGCAGGATGCGCATTACAAGGGCTCGGCGAAACTGGGACACGGAGTGGGATATCAGTATGCACATGATTTCCCTAATCATTATGTAAACCAACAATATCTTCCGTATGAATTAAACGGAAAAGAATTTTACAGACCGTCCGGAAACGGATATGAAGTGAAGATCAAAGAGCATATGCGAAAGATCAGGCGCGAGGCCGGACAGCCGGAGCGGCGCGCGGACCAGCCGGAACCGTAGAGACGCACAGCACGGTCTGATCATAAGACAGGAAAAAATGACCGGAGAACTAGAACAGTTCTTCGGTCAGATATTTATAGATTTTTTGATTTTTCTTCTGCCAGTTGTCACAGATGGCGGAAGCCATCTCTTCCAAAGGGACTGACAAGGTAATGCTGACCAGATCGGATCCCTTCTCTCTGGCGATCAGTTCCGCCTTATAATCCCCGGTTGTGGATTTGTAGTAGGAGCTTTGGATCGCCACTTCATTTTTCATTTCCAGTTCATTTTCCTTAAAGTATAGCTGAATATCCTCTTTGATCGCTTCGCTGATGCGGTTTTCAAAGAAATGAAGCGTTTCGCGTCCCTCCTCGGTCAGCACCAGATGGGTCCGGTTGCCGGCGGGCTTGGCGGAGACCAGATGGGCATCCGTGAGCTCGGAGATTGCCTGCTGCAGATTGAGAAATCCGGTATACTCCCTGCCCAGGATAAAATCTCCGATCTGAGCCGTGGTCAGGGGAAAAGTTACTTTATTTAACATATAGAGAATGATCAGTTTGTAGATCATCAGGGGATCCTGTGTCATAATGTTTCCTCGTTTTCATGTATTGGTAAAAAACTGTCCGGCCTCCGGCGCTTTCAGTGGCTGTCAAAAAGTTTTCCCTGCCATGCGTTCAATCGTTTCATTTCCCGATGCAGAGTGTTCAGGACATTACGCTTATTGAGACTCCATGTGGGTGCGATCAGGAGCGATTTCGGGCCGTCGCCCGTAACCCTGTGAATCACAATGTCGGGAGAAAGCCGCTCGATACATCCGATCAGAAGCGCGATATAAGCATCCATATCCAGAACATTGAATTTTCCCGCAGCATAATCTGCGGCGAGATCTGTTCCGCGCAGGACATGGAGCAGCTGAAGCTTGACGCCCGATACGGGCAGTCTGTTCAGGTGGGCGATCGACTGATAGACCATTTCCGGTGTCTCTCCCGGCAGTCCCAGGATCAGATGGGTGATGACCGGAATCCCCGCGTCATTCAGACGGCGCACTGCATCATCAAAGCAGGGCAAAGAGTAGCCGCGTCGGATATATGACGCGGTCGCTTCGTGGATCGTCTGCAGTCCCAGTTCCATCCAGATAAATTTGTCCGGGAACTCGCGCTTCAATTCTGACAGTAGTGTCATTACTTCGCCCGGCAGGCAGTCCGGCCTGGTCGCGATGGAGATACCGGCAACCTGCTCACAGATAAGCGCTTCGTGATACAATGCCCGCAGGCGCTCCGGTGGCGCATAGGTGTTGGTGTATGACTGGAAATATGCGATAAACCGCGAGCCGGTCTTTTTTCCATGAAAAAGTGACAGGCCTGTCTGTAATTGTTCGCCGACAGAGCGGCCGGCGGTGGATACGGCAAAGTCACCGCTGCCGCCGGCACTGCAGAAAATGCATCCCCGTGTGTCCAGAGTGCCGTCCCTGTTGGGGCAGGTCATGCCCGCATCCAGGGCGATTTTATATAATTTTTCATGAAAGACGTTCCGGCAGTAGGCATTGAGCGAATAATACGGCTTGCCGTGCCAGTCATCTGACGTTGCAGGACTTTCTATATCTGTCTGTGAACAATAAGATTTATCATGCCGGCCATCCGACATAGAAAGATTTTTCATATTTATCTGCGGATATTGGATTTTACCGCCTCAGCAACGACCTCGGCAACTTCAGGGAGGAATGCTTCGGGCATAATGTTGGTGTCGGAGAGTTCTTCATCAGGGACAAGTCCGGCAATCGCATGGGCAGCTGCCAGCTTCATCTCCTCGGTGATCTGGGTTGCCCGGCCTTCCAGCGCACCCTTAAAGATGCCGGGAAATGCTACTACATTATTTACCTGATTCGGGAAATCGGAACGTCCGGTGCCAACGATCCTTGCTCCTGCCGCTTTTGCGAGATCAGGCATGATCTCGGGTACGGGATTTGCCATCGCAAACAGGATGGAATCGCGGTTCATGGAGGCTACCATCTCCTGTGTGACGATACCGGGAGCGGAAACGCCCACGAAAATGTCGGCACCCTTTAGGGCATCGGCGAGAAGTCCTTTTTCCTGATTGGGATTGGTCAGGCCTGCCATACGTTCCTGCATATAGTTCATATTGGGAGTGTCCTTTGCCAGGATTCCCGATTTGTCACACATGATCACATTGGTGAAGCCATAGGTCAGCAGCAGCTTCGTGATGGCGATTCCTGCGCTTCCTGCGCCGTTGACAACTACCTTACAGTCCTCTTTCTTCTTATTTACAACCTTGAGTGAGTTGATGATTCCTGCCAGTACCACAATCGCCGTGCCGTGCTGGTCATCGTGAAAGACGGGGATATCCAGCATTTCTTTGAGACGTTCCTCGATCTCAAAACAGCGCGGTGCACTGATGTCTTCCAGATTGATGCCGCCGAATGCGGGAGCGATATTTTTTACCGTCTGTATGATCTCCTCGGTGTCCTGCGTGTCCAGACAGATGGGAACGGCATTGACACCGCCGAATTCCTTGAACAGCACAGCCTTTCCTTCCATGACGGGCATGGCGGCGTAGGGACCGATGTTGCCGAGCCCGAGTACGGCGCTGCCGTCTGAGACAACGGCTACCGTGTTTGCCTTGATCGTGTAGGTGTAGGCAGCTTCTTTATCCCCGGCGATCACCTTACACGGTTCCGCCACGCCGGGCGTATATGCCAGAGATAACGCTTCTCTGGATTTCACGGGAATCTTGGAGACGGTTTCCAGCTTTCCGTTCCATTCTTTATGGAGCTGCAATGCTTTTTCGTTTGTCGTCATGTATTTTTCCTCACTTATCCGTTTCTTTCTTATTATAGTATAGCTGTTTTGCTTTGTAAATCAATGGAAAGTGCAAAGATAGGTTGGATTTTCAATGTATAATTTGGAAAATCTATGAAAAATGTCTTGCATTCGTCCCGCAGTCATGTATAATAGTGTAAGAATTATCAAAGTATCTAAAATCAATTGTTTCATGTACATTCGTACGATAATCCCGTTTGGATCGTAAAAAATGAGCAGAGGAAGAATTTGGAGGTTATGTGAATGAGAGAAAAATATGAGTCACTGGCTTTGACGGATTTGCGAGAGATTGCAAAGGCGAGAGGGATTAAGGGAACCTCCGCAATGAAAAAGGCTGATATTGTGGAAGCGATGCTGGCAGAGGATGAGAAGGATAAGGCAGCTGCGGCAAAACAGGCACAGGGCGTGCAGAAGCCCGCATCTGTTGTGCAGCAGGCAGCTGATAAGGCAGATCCGGAGAAGAATCTTTCCGATCTTGACAGCGGCGAGACCGCAAACGGAATCCTGGAGGTCATGCCGGACGGTTACGGATTTATCCGTTGCGCCAACTATCTTCCGGGAGAGAATGATGTTTATGTGGCGCCCAGCCAGATCAGGAGATTCGGCTTAAAGACGGGCGATATTGTTGAGGGCAATACAAGGGTAAAGACACAGGCAGAGAAATTCAGCGCCCTTTTGTATGTCAAAAAGATTAACGGATATGCGCCGGATGTAGCGGCAAGACGGCGCAACTTTGAGGATATGACACCCATTTTCCCGGATGAGCGGATCCAGTTGGAGACGCCCGGATCAAGTGTTGCGATGCGGATCATGGATCTGATCAGTCCGGTCGGCAAAGGGCAGAGAGGTATGATCGTATCCCCGCCGAAGGCAGGTAAGACGACATTATTAAAAGAAGTGGCAAAGTCCATCAAGCGCACCTGCCCGGACATGCACCTGATCATTCTACTGATCGATGAGCGTCCCGAGGAGGTAACCGACATCAGGGAGGCGATCGAGGGGCCGAATGTCGAGGTAATCTATTCGACGTTTGATGAACTCCCGGAGCACCACAAGAGGGTTTCCGAGATGGTGATCGAGCGCGCGAAGCGTCTCGTGGAGCATGGTCGTGACGTGACGATTCTGTTAGACAGCATCACCCGTCTGACACGTGCCTACAATCTCGTGGTTCCGCCTAGCGGAAGAACGCTGTCCGGCGGTCTTGATCCGGCTGCGCTCCATATGCCCAAGCGGTTCTTTGGCGCGGCAAGAAATATGCGTGAGGGAGGCAGCCTTACCATCCTTGCGACAGCCCTTGTCGAAACCGGAAGCAAGATGGATGACGTTGTGTACGAGGAGTTCAAGGGAACCGGCAACATGGAGATGGTTCTGGACAGAAAATTGTCCGAACGCCGCGTTTTCCCCGCAATCGACATTCCGAAATCAGGAACGAGGCGGGAGGATCTGCTGCTCAGTCCGGAGGAACTCGAAGCGATCAACATCATGCGCAAAGCGCTCAATACGCTGAAGCCGGATGAGGCGGTTGACAAGATCCTGGATATGTTTTCCAAGACAAGAAATAACAATGAATTTGTGAACATGGTAAAGAAAATCAAATTCTTTTAAAAATGCTTGCGCGGCGCAGTAACCTGTGTTACAATAATTAAGCTGTCTGTAGTGGCAGGCAGCAGTGGATGAGAACACATTGTAACAACATGGCGCGCGAGCGCATCGGCGGTATCCATCAATACTGCCCATACAGATTTTCAGTTTAAGCGAGAGGTGAAAGAAATGAGAGAAGGAATCCATCCTGAGTACTATCAGGCAACCGTAACCTGTAACTGCGGTAACACATTCGTGACAGGTTCCACAAAACCTGAGATCCACGTAGAAGTTTGTTCCAAATGCCATTCATTCTACACAGGTCAGCAGAAGTCAGCAAGAGCTGCCGGACGTATTGATAAGTTCAATAAGAAGTATGGCGTAGAAAGCAAATAAGCAGTACCCAAAAGGTTGAGGTTTTATATCTCAACCTTATTTTTCTTCCGGAGGTTTTGGGATGAGTAGAAGAAAATGCAGACGCTCCTGCGGCGTGGGTGGTCAGGCCGTGCTCGAAGGCGTCATGATGAAAAATAAAGAGCGCTATGCGGTGGCTGTGCGCAAAGCGGACGGTGAGATCGTGGTGGACACGGAGGAGTTCGACGGCGTGATGGCAGGCAGCCCGCTGAAGAAGATTCCCTTTGTGAGGGGCGTCTTTAATTTTGTGGATTCGCTGATCCTCGGTATGCGCACCCTCACCTGGTCGGCATCCTTCTTTGAGGAGGAAGAACCGTCGGAAGCAGATTCGGGAAAAGAAAAGAAGCCGTCGCTGTTTGAGAAACTATTCGGTGAGAAGGCGGAGAGTGTGGCGATGGGGATCACGATGACCATTTCCATGATCCTTGCGATCGCGATCTTTATGATCCTGCCCTATTTTATCTCTTCCTTCTTCTCTGTTTACGTGAGAAACGCTTCGCTGATTGCGATCATCGAGGGCGTGGTCCGTATCCTGATTTTCCTCGGATATGTGGTGGCGATCTCCGCCATGAAGGATATCCACAGGCTGTATCAGTATCACGGCGCGGAGCATAAATGTATCAACTGTATCGAAAAGGGCAGACCGCTGACGGTGCACAACGTGATGCGCAGTTCCAGACAGCACAAGCGCTGCGGAACGAGTTTCCTGCTGTTCGTCATGCTGGTCAGCATTATCCTTTTCTTCTTTATCAGAGTGGAGAATCCGGTATACCGTGTGGGGATCCGAATTCTGCTGATTCAGGTGATCGCGGGGATCTATTATGAGATCATCCGTCTGGCGGGCAACAGCAATAACATTATTGTGAGGATTCTTTCTGCACCGGGACTCTGGCTGCAGAAACTGACGACCAAAGAGCCGGACGAGGCGATGTGCGAGGTGGCGATCGCTTCCGTGGAAGCCGTATTTGACTGGAAAGCCTACCTCAAGGAAACCTTTGGCTATGAGGTGGATGATTCCTGGCTGGTGGATGGACCTGTGGAAGATGATGAGGTATGACGAATTGTATCGGTGCGGCGCCAAGCAGCTTAGGCAGGCGGACATCGCCGAGGCGGAGTTGGATGCCAGGCTGTTGCTTGAGTTTGTCTGCCATACCGACAGAAATACGCTTCTTGCGCATGGCGATCTGGAAGTGACGCCGGAGCAGGAAGAGACTTATGTAAACTATATCGCAAAGCGGGCAGAGCATATCCCCCTGCAGCACCTCACCGGTGAGCAGGAATTTATGGGACTGCCTTTTACAGTAAATGAGCATGTACTGATTCCCAGGCAGGACACGGAGATCCTTGTGGAGGAGGCGATGCGCCATCTCCATGACGGCATGGAGATCCTCGATATGTGCACGGGTTCCGGATGTATTCTGCTGAGTTTATTGCATTATTCCAACCGATGCACGGGTGTGGGTGTGGACATCTCCGAGGAAGCTCTGGCGGTCGCACGGCAGAATGCCGGGCGGGTGCTGGGAAGCGAAATGGCTGAGACAGGGTTTGCGGCAGATGACGGCATGATCGGGACTGTGGAAAATATGACAGGCGTGTCATTCATACGCAGCGATCTGTTTGAGAAGTTGGATCAGAGTCGGAAGTTTGACCTGCTCGTCTCCAACCCACCGTATATCCCGACGCAGGTGATCGGTACATTGATGCCGGAGGTCAGGGAACATGAGCCGTTGTCCGCACTTGACGGAAAAGACGACGGACTGTTTTTTTACAGAAAAATCAGCAAAGAGGCGAAACGATACCTCTACCGGGGAGCACATGTGCTGTATGAGATAGGCTGTGATCAGGGTGCGGCTGTCAGTGACATCCTGCGCTCGGAAGGCTACCGGGAAATAGAAGTGATTCAGGATTTTGCGGGACTGGACCGTGTGGTCAGTGCTGTTTTTGTGGAGGAGTAAGACCATGTTTGACAAGTTAGAAGCGTTGATTCAGAGATTTGACGAGATCATGAATGAACTGGCGGAGCCGGAGGTTGCAAACAATCAGGAGCGCTTCCGCAATCTGATGAAGGAACAGAGTGATCTGACGCCGATCGTGGACGCTTATAAGGAATATAAGAAGGCGAAACAGGACATCGAGGACAGTCTGGCGATGCTCGAGGAGGAGAGCGACGACGACATGCGCGAGATGTTGAAGGAAGAACTGTCCGATTCTAAGAAAAAGGTGGAGGAGCTTGAGCAGAAGCTGAAGGTGCTCCTGCTGCCCAAGGATCCAAATGATGAGAAAAACGTTATTGTGGAGATTCGTGCAGGCGCGGGCGGCGATGAGGCGGCGCTGTTCGCTGCGGAAATCTACCGCATGTATGTGCATTATGCGGAGGGACGTCGTTGGAAGGTTGAGACCATGGAAGTAGAGGAGATCGGGATCGGCGGCATGAAGAGCGTGACCTTCATGATCAGCGGCTCCGGCGCTTACTCCGTGATGAAATATGAGAGCGGTGTGCACCGCGTACAGCGTGTGCCGGAGACGGAATCCGGCGGACGTATTCACACGTCAACGATCAGTGTGGCGGTAATGCCCGAGGTAGATGATGACATCGATATTGTGATCGATGAGAAGGATATCCGCATCGACGTGATGAGGGCTTCCGGAAACGGCGGTCAGTGTGTCAACACCACAGATTCTGCTGTGCGTCTGACCCATTATCCCACAGGAATCGTGGTTTACAGTCAGACGGAGAAATCCCAGCTTCAGAATAAGGCGAAGGCATTCGCGTTGTTGAAAGCGAAGCTGTATGACATTGAACAGCAGCAGCGCCACGATGCGGAGGCGGAGCTGCGCAGGAGCCAGATCGGTACGGGCGACCGCTCCGAGAAGATCAGGACGTACAACTTCCCGCAGGGCCGCGTGACCGACCACAGGATCAACCTCACGCTGTATAAGCTCGATAAGGTGATGAACGGCGATATCCAGGAGATCATCGATGCCTGCATCGCAGCCGACCAGGC
>CAMGRE010000076.1 GCA_946061355.1 uncultured bacterium
AAATATGCGGCAAAAATACCGAACTGCGCTGCCGCACCGAGCAGGAAGCTCTTGGGGTTGGCAATCAGCGGACCAAAATCCGTCATGGCTCCGACGCCCATAAAGATCAGGGACGGAAGGATTGCCCATTCATCCAATACATAGAAATAGTAAAGTAAGCCGCCCACGCCGTTCGGTGAATCCGCAGCGTGCAGCATAATATCAGGATAGATATTTACAAGCAGCATACCAAATGCAATAGGAGTTAACAGCAACGGCTCAAACCCCTTCGCGATAGCAAGATAAAGAAATACACAAGCTACTACAATCATTACGTAGTTTCCAACAGTTAAGTTGAAAAATGCCGTCTGATGTACCAGATTGTCTAAGGTATTTGCTATATAAGACATTTTATCGACCTCCTGTTGTCGTTCTTAGTTACGTTACAGTAATACTTAGTTCATGGTAGCCAGTAATGCGCCTGCCTCAACAGGATCACCAACTGCTACATCAATGCTTGCCACTGTACCGTCCTGAGGAGCAACAACCGGAATCTCCATCTTCATAGCTTCCAGGATCACGATTGTGTCACCGGCCTTCACTGCCTGTCCCACGCTTGCCTCAACCTTGAATACCTTTCCTGCCGCACCGGCCTCTACTTTTACGCTGCCTGCCGCACCGGCTGCCTTGGGTGCTGCTGCGGGAGCTGCCTTAGGTGCTGCTTTCGGTGCAGCCTTGGGTGCTGCTGCAGGTGCGCCTGTGGAAGCGCCTTCTTCTACTACTACATCATATACGTTGCCATTTACGGTAATGGTATAATTTTTCATTTCTTATTCCTCCTATATTTAAGCTCTCTGCCATTTGTTCGTGCTTGCTCTCTTAATGCTTCTTACCACAAATCCGTCTGTAGAAGCTGCACCTTCGCTGGCTGCAATCGCAGCTGCGATCACCGCTACGAGTTCCAGATCATCCGAAAGTTCTTCCGCTTCCTCGATCTGAGCCACTGCGTTATTTACGGCTTCTGTCTTGACATCCTCTTTGGTTTCCTTCTTGGAGAATGCCGCCTGAATCTTCGGAATCAGGATAAATGCTGAAATGATAACACTGATCAGGATCAATACCACAAATACCGTACCCATGCCGAGCAGCGTATTCAGTGCCGCATTTATCATCAGTTCTCCGAATGAATAGATCACATTTGTGGAAACGCTGGTCACCTGAAGATTCTTGTCCAAGATCATCTCCACCTCAGCGTTCTTCTTTGTGCCGCTGATTGTGGTTTTGATCACAGCGGAATCACTTCCGATCTCAACCTCATGATCAACAATTCCCTTATAACTACCCATATCCGTCTGTGCCGACTTCCAGCTGTCAAAAGCACCTGTCAGCACCTCGTCCTCCGCGAACTGCTCTTCCATATTCGCGCTGACCACCATATTCATATTCTCAATGAGCTGGTCTGCAAACTGGATTGCCTGTTCCTCGGTAATCGGCAGAGTCTCTGCCACCTCCTCCGTCTTGGAGCCGCAGGCAGTAAGACCTAAGATACAAGTAATCATACCTAATACTAATAACCATTTTTTCATATTAAGTATCATCCTTTCCTATCTGAAACTATCCTAGACAGTGCCATGCTTTTTAGCCGGACGGTCTTCTCTCTTTGTGAACAGCATCTCAAACGCACCGATGACATACTTTCTTGTATCGGCAGGCTCCACGATCTGATCCACATACCCTCTTCTTGCTGCGCTTGTCACATTGTTCTGCAGCTCAGCATATTCCTTTGCGCAAGTCTCGATCGCATCCGCGCCCTTGCCATCGCAGATGATCTTGGCTGCCAGTTTGGCATCCATCGTTCCGATCTGCGCATCCGGCCATGCCATTGTGATATCTGCTCCGATCGCCTTGGAATTCATTGCAACATAAGCTGTGCCGAATGCCTTGCCGATGATCACATTTACCTTGGGAACCGTAGCGCCCGCAAATGCCGCCGTCAGCTTTGCAGCAGCCTTCGCAATACCCTTCTCGGAGCAAAGCGTAGCTTCATAGCCCTTAACATTTGTGAGTGTCAGTACCGGAATCTCAAAAGCATCACAGAAGTTCACAAAGTCTGCCGCCTTCTCGCAGCCTTTCTTTGTCAGTACCGCATCAAACTTATCCGTAACCTTACCCTCTTCATCATAAACCTCTGTCCGGTTTGCAACGGCACCTACCGTCACACCGTTCAGTTTGATGAAGCCTGTTACCATCTCTTTAGCATAATTTTCTTTTACTTCAAAGAAAACATTGTTGTCGGAAATTGTGGAAAGTGCGATGGAAGTATCGCCCACACAGTTCACAAGCTCGGCGCTTGCTCTGTTCAGATCGTCTGTGCACTCCTCAAAGGAAGCATCATCCTCATTGTTGGAAGGAAGCATGCAGACAAGTTCACGGATCTTGGAGAAGATGGTTGCCTCGTCAGCCACCACATCAACGATGCCCGACTCTTCACTCTGGAATGCTGCCGATGCGGAATCACATTTTGCTGTGGTGTTTCCGTCAAGCGCATTGGGAGAATTTACAAATAATTTTGCCTTTTTCTCCTCCATAAAAGTAAAGTCAGTCAATGTGGGGAAGATTGCAAGTCCGCCGCCGCATGTACCAAAAACAGCCGTGATCTGAGGGATCACTCCGGATGCCATAACCTGCTTCTTATAGATCTCACCGAAACCGTTCAGTGCATCGGTTGCCTCCTGAAGTCTCAGTCCGGCGGAATCGATCAGACCGATCACAGGTGCACCTGTCTTCAATGCCAGATCATACAGATTTGCAATTTTTTTGGCATGCATTTCACCGATACTGCCGTTAAGGACGGAAGCATCCTGGCTGTATACATACACAAGGTTGCCGTCAATCACTCCGTAGCCGGTAACCACACCGTCAGAAGGAGTTTCTGTCTGTTTCAGATTGAAATCCGTGGCACGCGCTGTTACCATCGCGCCGATCTCAACGAAACTGTTCTCATCGAGTAAAGCTGTAATTCTTTGACTCGCTTGTGAAGTAGTACTCATTTTTCAGCCCTCCATTTTTTTATGTGAAAATATGTAATAAAAGAAAACGTCTTTTGCGAAAAAGGCGTACTATCCCCTTTCCGCATCTGAAACAGTATATCATAAACAATAATATTTTTCCACAACTTTTTCCAGACACCATAAATAATCGATATTTTCGACGGTTTCCGACAGTACGATCGGGATTATGCTTATTGTTGATCCGTTCAGCGAATAGCAGATGCTTCCTGTCTGCGTGCCTTTATACGCCGGTGCCTGTAGCGTATCCTTTCGCTCAACCTTGCAGCGTATCATCTCATCCTCACGCAGAAGCAAGATGCCATCCTGCTCTTCTTCGGTCTGTGCTTCCACACCGGCCGTCACGGGCTGACCGATGCCATCCGCCTTTGCTCCGAGCACAGTCACCGGTGCAAACGCACTCTCATCTATTTTACACTCTGAGAGACTGTGGAGTGCGAAACATTCCTTCCCATAGTCCAGTAGTTGTCTGCAGTCCGCCCATTTCCACGTCTTATGATTCGGCCAGCCACAGGCAAGCAGCGCTATGGCGTAATGGCGTCCTTCATTCTCAAATGCTCCCGTATAGCAATATCCCGCCTTTCCGGTAAAGCCGGTTTTCCCGGAAATGGCATCCTCAGACATCTGCAGCATGGCATTGTGGTTCACGCAGGAATAACTGTGCTTTCCTTCCTCATCGGTAAAAGTGTAATTCCCTGTCCTTGTTATCCTCAGGAACTCTTCTCTTGCCGGCGATTTTGTGACACAATAACTCATAAGGCGCGCCAGTTCTTCCGCTGTCGTGGAATGCTGCAGACATTCCCCTTTGTCCGTCTGTACCTGGGCATCGAGTCCGTTCGGTGTCAGGAAACAGGTGTGGATACATCCGAGCTGCTCCGCCTTTTGGTTCATAGCATCACAAAAAGCTTTGACAGCCGCCCTGCTGCGCGCTTTATCCCATTCACCTTCGCCGCCTCCATTTTCCGCTTCCGGGTTCTGATCCGCTCCTTCTGCGCTCCCCTTTGCCAAAATCCCTGTTCCGATATGCTCTGCGATCGCCACCGCGGCATCATTATGGGACTCAAGCATGAGCGAGTACAACAGATCTTCCAACCGGAAATGCTGTCCGCACCGCATCCCGAGCCGGACCTTCGGCTGTGCTGATGCATACGCGGAGACCGTGACAATATCTTCCGCATTTCCGAGTTCCAAAGCTGTGATGCATGTCATGATCTTTGTGGTACTCGCCATCGGGAGCACCTCGCTCCCGTTCTTTTCATACAACACACGTCCGCTGTCCATATCCATCAGCACCGCCGCTTTTGCATGCAGTGATACCTCATCCGGTTCTTTCTCATATCCGGGCCCGGGAGGCATAATCTGCGACAATGTATCCTGCTCCCGTATCGCTTCCCCTTCTGCTTCCTGCTCCGCCCCGGCTTCTCTGCCTGACACAAAAAGGCAGGGCTGCACACCGGCGCACAATACGATAAGCGCCAGTGCCGGCCCTGCCAGCACATTTCTGTTCCATATTTTTGACTGATCGCTCTTTCCCATCCCGTTCATCCACCCAGTGTTATCTCCACATTATATGATGTAGAAAAGAGCAGGTATGCACACGCACTAAAAAATCTCAATACTCCACTCGTTATGATATTCTCCGCGTCCCTCCAGGGAAAGAAGATTCTCCTGCTTCTCGAAATCCTCGATGATATCCTGTCTGGAAGGCAGGGAAGACCATGGTTCAATGCACACATATGGGGCTTCCAGCTTCGGCATATGCCAGAACCCCACATATTTCATATCAGGAAAGACAACACGTATTTTGTGATGATCCCGGTCTGATCCGAGTTCCACACTGCTTCCGGCATCCAGAAGCACAATGGCATCGTCATCAAACAGTCCGTGATGAAGTGCGATCCGATTCTTTGAATCCAGCGGATATTCACGAAGCGTCCCATCCAGGAAGCACTGTGGTGTAAAGCCGACCTGTTTCGGCACCACGCCATCCTCAAACTGCAGATAATAGTCTGTAAAATCCAGCGTCTTGTCGATCGGCACCTGAAAACCCGGATGCCCTCCCACTGCAAAATACATAGGCGTATCGCACAGATTCTGAATATGATACTGAACCTTCAAGTGATTATCCACCAGCAGGAACGTGATCTCATAAACAAATTCAAAGGGATAACTCCGTCTTGTATCATCATCCGACCGAAGTCTCAGTGTAAGCCTGTCCTTCTTTTGATCGGCGACCTGAAGTTCTCTCCCGACAAGGATCCCATGTCTTCCCATGGAATATGTCTTCCCCCGAAAGGTATATTTTCCCTCTGTCAGTCTGGCAATATAAGGGAAAATCTCCACATCCTGATTTTTCCAGACAGCTTCATCCCCCTGCCACAGATACTCCTTACCGGCACTGTCCTGCAGAGAAAACATCACGGCTCCCACCGTGTTGATTCCAACTTTCAGACAATCATTCTCAATCCATTCTCTTCCCAATTTCAAACACCTCCTAGATATCCATCTTCAGTTCCGCTTCCTCCTCTGCCTGATGCCTGAAATCCTCAATCTGTTCCTGATTCAGTGCAGGCAGATCCTCAAGCGATTTCACGCCGAAACTGCGCAGGAATTCTTCCGTCGTCCCAAAGAGGAGTGGTCTGCCCGGCGCATCCATCCTGCCGACTTCGGCGACAAGTCCGAACTCGATCAGACGATTCACCGCATGATCGCTGTTGACACCCCTGACCCGTTCCACCTCAATCCTTGTGATCGGCTGCTTGTATGCGATGATCGACAACGTCTCCAGCAGTGCATCCGTCAGCACATATTTTCGCGGTGCTTTGGCAATCTTTAACAGATATTCGTACATCTCCCCTTTGGTACACATCTGGAAGGAGTCCTCCAGCTCAATGATGGAAATTCCCCTCTCCTCCTGCTCCATGCGTGCGATCATCCCGTGTATGATCTCTCTCGTCGTGTTCGCATCCTCTTCTATGACTTCTGCCAGTCTGGCAGTCTCAACCGACTCTCCCATCGTAAAAAGGATTGCCTCGATCACTGCCTCCGCCTTTGTTCTCTCCATTCCCAAACTCCTGTTTTTATTCAGATTAGAAAATAATACCAATTATTTCCGATACGAAAAAATAAATCATGCCACTTCATTTGAAGTGATGATGATATCGTCAAAAATGTGATCCTGCTCGATCAGGATCCGCCCCGTCTTCATCAGTTCCAGGATCAGCAGAAAAGTGACAATGATCTCCATCTTACTGTTCTGCTTTTCCAAAAGACTGCGAAAACTGAATCTGCGGTGCTGTCTGATGTAGCCTTCCACATATGCAGCCTTTGCATCCATGTCAACTTCTTCCTTCTCAATCCTGCCGTACTGACTCCGGATCGGATCGACACGGCTCTCCTGACGCTTGATCGTATCCTTGAAAATACTGTGCAGCCGCTGTAATGTCATATCGCCGATCAACTGCTCATAATCCACCGGTGCCTTATAATCCTGAATCTCCTTCGGAAGTGTCGGCTTCTTGTAAAAATTCCTCTCGGCGTCAAGCTGTCTGTCCTTCAGTTCATAAGACATATACTTGTACATCTTATATTCCAACAGCTTCTGTACGAGTTCTGCCCGCGGGTCTTCCTCCTCTCCTTCCTCGTTCACCTCTTTCGGAAGGAGCATACGGCACTTGATATCAATCAGCGTTGCCGCCATCACGAGGAACTCACTCATCACGTTCATATCCTCGGTTTCCATCTGTTTGATATAGTCAAGATACTGCTCTGTGATCTCCACAATCGGGATGTCGTAGATATCCACTTTATTCTTTTCGATCAAATGCAGCAGCAAGTCGAGAGGTCCCTCAAAAACCTGCAGCTTTATCGATATTGCCATTTTCCCATACTCCTCTGTTTTTTCCTACCATGCTACGGTTCAACCGTCACATAGACCAGTTCCCCCGGATTCCACATCCGCACCGGGATCGCATGTGTTCCGAGTCCCCTGCTCAGTATCATCGTGCTCCCGCCGATCTGAAAAATGCCGCCGTCATATTGGGGGAACAGTTTCACCGCCGGAGACACCATGCCGCCAAGCCCCGGGAACCTCACAATGCCACCGTGAATATGTCCGGAGAGCACCAGATCCGCGCCCCATGCTGCATACTCCTCAAAATAGTCCGGATTGTGGGCAATCAGAATCTGAAACTTGTCCTTCTCCGCCCTGCCCACGAGCTTGTCCAGATAATCCTCCGGCATAGGAAATCTCTTGAAATGCTGAAAGCACTCCCTGCCGATCTGGGAGCCGCAGATACTGATGTTGCGGTCAGCAAGCTGAACTCTCTCGTTCACAAGCGGCTTCAGTCCGTAGGAATCAAGTTCCGCCCGGTACCTGTCATACATATCTCCGAAAGTTTTCCTGTCATAGTCTGTCTTATGCTCATGATTCCCATTAGCCATATAGACAGGGAGCTTTTCGGAGATCGCTCCCAAAAGCTCCACCGCATGTTCATAACTGCTTCCCGCACGGGAAGTATACATATCCCCTGCCACAATGGCGCAGTCCGGCTTCAGATCAAGGATTGCCTCCGCCAACTTCTCATTGTGTCTGCCATAAGACTTATTATGCAGATCAGACAGAAGCACAAAAGAGAACTTTTCCTTCACCTTAGTAGACTTCACCCGATAAGATACCACCACAAAGCGATTCATATCCCGGATAATAATCCCGAGAAATATCAGCGCGGCAATCACTGCGCACAATGCCAAAATCCAAATCATCTTCTATCCTCGTTATCGTAAAACTAAAATGAATTTTATCACACTTTCCCGATCCATGAAAGAACATCTTTGCAAAATCAAAAGAATTTTATAAACACTCTCTTCACATAATCTTTGTACACAGCCTTCGCAATATCGGAATCAAAAAGAATCCGTACACTGCCGATTTCTTTTCCGTTCAGTTCATATACCACTTTTCCTGCCGTCTCGCCTTTTGCTACCGGCGCTTCCACAGATTCCGGGAGCATGATCTTTTTCGTGACGGTGCTCAGGTCGTTTCCGTGAATATCCAGATACCGAAAAGCACCCTCTATTCTGAGTCCGGTCTCATCCGCAACTCCTCCCGTCACCAACAGGTTCGGTAGCTTTTCCTGATTTTCATCCGTATAAAGACTGCTCACCGCATAACCGTATTCCAACAGTTTAGACGCATCCTGAAAACGCACTTTATAATCGGGTGCCGCCATGATCACAGCGATCATATCAATACCATCTTTGCTTGCCGTCGCCGACAGACAGTATTTTGCCTTACTCGTAGAACCCGTTTTCAATCCTGTTGCATAAGGATACTGTTTCAGGAGTTTATTGGTGCTGGACAGGGTAAAGTTCTTTGTCCCCTGCTTTGTGACATGCGTGATATCCTCCATCCAGATCTTTGTATAATCAAAAATTTTCGGATAAGATGTGATCAACGCTCTTGACATGATCGCAATATCTCTTGCCGTTGTATAATGATCATCTGATGCCGTCAGACCACAGCAATCGACGAAATGTGTATTTTCCATTCCAAGCTGTGAAGCTTTTTCATTCATCATCCGGACAAATTCTTCTTCACTCCCGGCAATATACTCTGCCATCGCAACAGAAGCATCATTTCCGCTAGCCACTGCAATGCATTTGATCAGCGTATCTACCGTCTGTACTTCTCCCTCTTCCAGGAAGACCTGCGATCCTCCCATGGATTTTGCATGCGCGCTTGTCGTGACCTGATCCTCCAAATGTATTTTCCCCTGCTCCAGATTCTCAAAAATTAACAGAAGTGTCATAATCTTGGTAATACTTGCCGGGCTCCTTCTGGAATCCGCATCCTGTTCGTAGATCACGCCTCCCGTGGATGCTTCCAGCAGGATTGCGGAAGGCGAGGCCAAGCTGAGCGCGGCGCCCTGCCCTTCCCCTTCTGTTCCCTGCTCTGTCTGCGCTGTGACGTGATAGGAAGCCGGATTTCCGAGCAATATACAAACGGCCAGAAAAACCGAAAAGAAACGCTTCAATCCAAAATCACTCCTGCCTTTTCCTGTTATCCTATTTTATGTTTTACTGCCATGAAATATTAACATAAAAAGACTGTTGTCCGGGCTTCCCACACCTCAGACAACAGTCCTTATCATTCATCACTTTTCTTAGTCAGTTTATAAAAACATTCTTCCTGCTACACCTTAAAGAAGCTTACGCTTGCCTGCAGCGCACTGGCGATCTCATTGAGCTCAGCCGCACTTTCGGAAATATTGGCAACAATATTGTTTACCTCAGTAGCCGATGCGCTTGTCTCCTGCGTGCTTGCCGCATTTTCTTCTGCGATCGCAGTCAGGTTCTGGACAATATCGACAACCCTGATCCTTGCCTCATCCATGTTCGCCGTGTGCTCCGCAATCGTGGTCACACCGTTAATCGAGTGGCCGATACCATCCATCACTTCGGCAAACATCTTACCGGTAGCATCCACCTTCTCACTCTGCTCGTTCATGATCTGTCTGACATCATCCATCGTTGCCACAGCCTTCTCGGAATCTGTGATCAACTCATCAATAATCGCCTCGATCGCTCTGGCAGATTCGTTGGACTGCTCGGCAAGCTTCTGAATCTGACCTGCCACTACGGCAAAGCCTCTGCCCTGTTCTCCTGCTCTCGCTGCCTCAATGGAAGCGTTCAGTGACAACAGATTCGTCTCCTCCGCGATGGAGGTGATCAGTGTTGTTGCCTCACGGATCTTCATCGCAGACTCATTCGTTGTATTGGTCTGCTGATAGATCACATCAATGGCTTCCTTCGTCTTGGCATTGATCTCTTCCAGTTCACCCAGTGTCGTATTTGCCTGCTCACCCATGCGGCGCATCTCTCCGGCATTCTGGTTCAGGCTCTCCGCCTCTTTGCTGGTCTCCTCGACCATATTGCCGATCACGATAACATTCTCGGTTGCCTTCTGTGTCTCCTCAGCCTGCGAGGTTGCTCCGTCAGCCACCTCTGCCATTGCCTTCTCAACCTGCTCTACGGTATTTCTTGTCTCCTGTGCCTCACCGTTCAAAGCCTGGGCAGCTGCGGTAAGGGAGTGTGATTTATCCACGATATCGCTCACAACATCAATCAGTTCATTCTTCAGGACAACAACATTGCGGAGCATATCACCCACTTCGTCCTTGCCGATCTTGCTCTCATCAATCTGTACGCTGAGATTGCCCTGTGCAACCTCATGTACGACTGCCACACCTGATTTCACGCCTTTGACAATCCTGCCTGCAACAATGACTGCAGCAACGGCACATATCAATGCCACAACCAAAATAATTCCCATAAGACCGAACAGAATCGCATTGATCTCCGCCTGCAGTTTTTCCTGACTCATGCCTGCAAAAACCATACCGGCCGGTTTGGTGGAAGCATCGTTATACAGGGGGAGATAATATGCAAAGAACTTCTCTCCCACAACATCCACATTCTCCGCAAAGTAGCTTTCCCCGCCATTCAGAACCTTCTCAATCACCGCATCACTCGCTTTTGTGCCGAGAACCCTCTTGCCGGACTCATCCAACACCGTGGTCACATAACGGGTATCTCCGTAGAACAATGTAATCTCAACTCCGGAAACACTTTTTACCTGATCAAATGTCTCTGTGCTCTCGCTTACATTTAATGTCTTGCCGTTCCAAAGATTACCGCTCTCATCCACAAAGAAAGCATTCCCTGTCGGAAGAGAACAATCGTCTCTCGTCA
>CAMGRE010000077.1 GCA_946061355.1 uncultured bacterium
CATATCAATCATAACAGCCGGAATATTTATTGTGGATTACATTTTGAGGCTGTTCACGGCAGATTATAAAATGCAAAAGAAAGCAGCGTCTTTTCTGCTTTATCCGTTCACGCCCATGGCGATCATCGATCTGATCTCTATTTTACCTTCTCTGATGATCATAAGCGGATCCTTTAAATTGTTCAGACTGTTCAGGCTGGTACGAACATTTCGGGTATTCCGTGTCTTTAAGACAGTACGATATTCTAAGAATATTGCGATCATCATGAATGTGTTTCGAAAGAATAAGGACGCATTTATGGTGGTTAGCTGGCTGGCGGTGGGGTACGTCCTGACGGCTGCGCTGCTGATCTTTAATCTGGAACCACAGACGTTTGATACTTTTTTTGAGGCGGTATACTGGGCGTGCGTTTCATTGACGACAATGGGATACGGAGATATCTATCCGGTGACAACCATCGGACGGATTATTACAATTTTATCTGCGTTTGTGGGAGTCGCCATCGTGGCGCTGCCGGCAGGTATCATAACGGCAGGATATATGGAAGAACTGAAGAATATGACGGAAGAGTAGCTTGCGTGGTGAAGGAGGGGAAGATCATTCCCCTCCAGGTCCATCCTTACGGGGCCTCTCTGATTCCGGTAAAGGTTCGACGGGCTTTACGGAATTTTCGCCGGTTGGCAGATCAACATCCGGGATGTTTCCGTCATCATACCGGTTTGCAGGTGCCTGGCCATTCGGAGTAGTTTTGATTTCAGATTTCATGGCACACCATCCTTTCAGGGATAGGATGGGCAGAAACAGGAAGTTTATGCATGAAATAAGAGGATGTGCAGGAAGCATCTGATCGGAAGATCAAACGTCGTCCCCGCTGCACAGATCCTGATGAGCGATCAGATTCGCAAGCATGTCGCTGAGGGTGACAAGGTCGGCGGAGAGTGCAGCCAATTCCTTTTCGGACAGGCATTCGGCAAGCTTGCATGCAATTGTGGAAAGATAAAAGAGATTGGAGCAATTTCCCATAACGGACCTCATGTGAGGGCTTTTTATATGATATGAAGAACAGAAAGCATGAGTGAATGATAGCATGCTGCTGCTGTTATTTGTTCCGAGATACCGCAGAATGGTGGAGAATTATCGCGTTAGGCAGTGAAACTGCATTCTTGCAGCTCCGCGAATACTATTTTACCCAAAATTTACTCGAAAAACCGCCGAAAATGGCGGTTTTTCATTGCCGATTAACAGGGGAATATGGTAATATTTATTAGATATTGTCTAAAATTTCTGGAGGATTACATGAGGGGAAAAAAGCAATGGTGGACATCAGTCCTTACGGCAGTGATCATAGTTCTGACAGCAGCTATGAGTTACGGGAATGTGTTGGGATGGGCAGACAGATCGGTTGCTGACTTGCTGAATCAGAAACCATCCCGGGTGAACAAAAATATTTTTATCATCGGTGTGGATGATAAGACGTTGGAGGAATACGGCAGTATCACTGCATGGGGCAGAGGACTGTCAGCGGAACTTGTGGACCGGCTGAATGAGGTTCCGGATGCGAGGCCTGCGGTCATCGGCTTCGATATCATTTACAGTGAGGAAGGCGATGAGGCAGGGGACAAGACCTTTGCGGAAGCATGTGGAAGAGCGGGCAATGTGGTGACGGTCTCCACAGCTGTCTTTAAAGAAAAACCGGAAACGGATGAGAACGGTAGGGTAACTTATAATCCGTACCATGTGGACTATATGATAAATCCATATGCAGAGTTGGCTGAAAATGTGGATACAGGTTTTGCCAACACGACGGTGGACAATGACGGCTATGTTCGGCAGGCAATGATCTGGGCGGATTATGACGGAAAACGGGAGTACAGCTTTGCCTCCCGGATTTATATGAAATATCAGGAGGCGCTGGGTCTGGATGCTGCTTTCCCAAAAACCTATGGATTAGGCAACCAATTCTATTTTTCCTACTCGGGCAATCCCGGGGCATACACGGCAGTATCCATGGCTGATGTACTGGATGGAAGGGTGGATCCCCGCATTTTTAAGGACGGGATTGTTCTGGTAGGCGCTTATGCCGTTGGAATGCAGGATTCTTATAAGCCTGCCGTTATGCATAACGGAGAGATGTATGGCGTGGAGATTCATGCCAATATTATACAGGCGCTTATGGAGGGAAAGACACAACTTCCGGTTCCTGGCGCAGCCTATGCGGTTTTGACAGGATTGCTTTGTGGTGCCTTCTTTCTGCTTACACATAAGGATAAGATCCGGTGGTCGACCGTGGTGCTTGTCGGCATGCTTGTCGGGAATGTCATATTTGTGAAAGTGATGTACCAAAGCGGATATGTAATTCCCGTACTTTTGCTTCCGGCGGTCTTTGCAGTCATTTATGTGGGGCAGCTTGTGCAGGGCTATATAGCGGAGCGTTTGCGCAGACGCCATGTGGTAAGTGTATTTAAGCAGTATGTTGCACCGCAGGTTGTGGATGTGATCAGCAAGGATAAGGATTTCAGGATGGTGCTTGGCGGTGAGAACCGCCATGTCGCGGTATTGTTTATCGATATCAGAGGGTTTACGACGATGTCGGAAAGCTTAGAGCCCGAGCAGGTTGTCGAGATCCTGAATGAATATCTGGATCTTACTACCAAGGCTGTTTTCCATCAGCAGGGGACAGTCGATAAATTCATCGGCGATGCGGTTATGGCAGTGTTCAATGCGCCGCTTGATCTGGATGATTATTGCTTCCGCGCGGTCAGTGCGGCGTGGGAGATGAAACAGAACGCCGATGTTCTGACGGCGAAATTCGAGGAGCGTTTTGGTACACAGATTGCTTTCGGTATCGGAATCAATTGTGGCAATGCGGTCGTTGGCAATATCGGCTGTGATTTCCGTATGGATTATACGGCGATTGGCGATACGGTCAACACAGCGGCGAGGTTGGAGAGCAATGCAAAGAGCGGACAGATTCTGATCAGTGAGCAGGTGTATGAGACTGTGAAGGATAGAGTTATGGTCACACCGATCGGGGAGATTCCGTTAAAGGGAAAAAGCAAAGGCGTGTTTGTCTATCAGGTCGACAGCCTGATGGGAAAGGAATAGAAAAATGGGACAGGTTTATATCATCCCTGACAGACAGGATGTGGAGCGGAGCGTTAGTCTGGCGGGAGAATACGGAGCGGCATTTGAGTATAATGATTTCTGGAGGCCGGATGTTCTGGATGATCGGGAAAAGCAGGAGCAGATCATAGAGCATTATGCAAAGTACAGAACGAATTTCTCACGGGATACGATGCACGGAGCCTTTCTGGATATCTGCGTCCACAGTGATGATGCACTGATACGAAAGATCTCCCGGGACAGAGTCATTCAGTCACTGGAGATCGCAAAGAGAATGGGACTGAGAGGTGTTGTGTTCCACACGGGGTTGATTGGCAGTCTGCGGACATCCGGTTATCTCGGAGGCTGGAAAGAAAAGAATGCCCGTTTCTTCGCTGAAATTGCCGAGAAATATCCGGAGCAGAATATTTATATGGAAAATATGTTTGATGAGACACCCGATATGCTGGCAGAGCTCGCAGAGGCATTGCGTGATGTGAAGAATTTCGGTGTCTGCCTTGATTATGCCCATGGTGCGATTACGGACTGCCCCTGTGAGACATGGGTGCGGACGTTAGCGCCCTATATCCGGCATATGCATATCAACGATAATGACCTGCACGATGACCTGCACAGAAGTGTCGGCAACGGTAACATCGACTGGAAAAGGTTTGATGACTTGATCCATCAGTACAAAATTGACTCGTCGGTTCTTGTGGAAGTGAACGGATATGAAGCACAGAAAATGTCACTGGAATATTTGAGGCGCAATCATATATTTCCGATGAAAAATGCATGAGGTGTATCAATGAGACTGGAATACAAAGATTTTGAACGTATATTGAATATCGGGATCCGGATGTCGACTGAGAGAAACCGGAACAGACTGCTTGCTTCTATATTGGAAAATGGCATGGAGATTACTCATTGCGATGCAAGTACATTGTATTTGTATGAAAATGATCAGTTAGTTTTTAAGATTATGAAGACGCTGTCCTTGGGAATCAGTCAGGGCGCAGATGGCACACCGATTGAGAATATGCCGCCGGTGGCAATGACGGAGGCAAACGTGTGTGCGTACACTGCGATCCATCGTGAGATCATAAATATACCGGATGTGTACAACAGTGACAGATTCGACTTCTCGGGTCCCAAAAAATACGATGCTCTGACCGGCTACCATACCCAGTCATTACTGGTCATCCCCCTTGAGAATAATGAGGGAGAACTTCTGGGCGTGCTGCAGTTGATCAATGCAATAGATGAACAGGGTAACGTGATTCCTTTTGATAAACAGTATGAGATCATCATCCGCTCGCTCGGTTCCATGGCAGCAATCGAACTGACAAATCTTTCCTATGTGGAAGAATTGAAAGCACAGCTGCGTTCTTTTGTGGAGGCATTTGCAACGGCGGTAGATGAACGCACACCGTACAACGGGACGCATACGAGGAAGGTGGCAGAGTACGCTTGCATTTTGGCAGAGTATATTGCAAGGAAACATGCCTCGGGAGAATGTGAGGAAGATTTTGATGAGGAACGCAAGGACAAGCTTTTCCTTGCAGCACAGCTTCATGATATCGGCAAGATGATCATTCCGCTTCGGATTATGAACCGCGCGACAAGGTTGGATACGGATATGGAACGTGTTGAGAGCCGGTTTGAACTGCTTGCAGCTTATTATGAGATCGACCGGTTAAACGGCAGGATCACAGAGGAGGAATACCATGCCAGAACGGCAGAGTTGGAGGAAGAACTGCAATTCATACATGAGGTTGACAAAGTGGGGTTCCTGCCTGATGATATGTTGCAGCATGTAAAAGACCTTGCCGCGAGAAGTTATACGAAGAACGACGGAACGGTGGTACCCTATCTGACAGAATGGGAAATCAACTGCCTGAGTATCAGGAAGGGGACACTGACGGAAACAGACAGGAAACAGATGGAAAGCCATGCAGCCATGACAAGAAAGATTCTGGATAAGGTACGGTTTCAGCATAATTATGAAATGGTGCCGAAATGGGCGGCAGATCACCACGAATATCTGGACGGAACCGGCTATCCGAACGGAATCAACGGTGATGAGATCAGTATAGAGACGAGAATACTCACCGTAACTGATATTTATGATGCCATGACATCGGTCGACAGGCCGTACAAGAAACCGATGCCGAAAGAAAAAGCATTTGCCATCTTGCGCAGTATGGCGGAAGAAGGTAAAGTGGAACTCAGGCTTGTGAACTGGCTGGAAGAGGCGCTTGCCGAGAAGGAGAAAGATAAATGAGGAAAAACAGGAGAGAGATCGCTGCTCTGTTTACGGCGTTTGCCGTAATCCTGGCAGCAGGAGTGTCATCGACAACACAAATGCCTGTAGTCTGCGCGGAAGAAGAACATGGTGACGGGTCTGAGAATTTAACGGCACAGGGCGGAGACGATCAGACAACAGATCAGGACGCGACAGGTGACAATGTGCAGGGCGGATCAGACAATACGACGGGCAGTGATGTGCAGGGCGCAGGCAATACTGCGACAGGCACCGGCACGGACCAGACAAACGGTGGTATGAACGGCGGCGGAACGGGTGGTGCAGACGGCGATCATGCAACGGGCACTGGTACAGGGACGAATGATGATGAACCGGATGGTGACACGGATACAGCCGACGTGTCGGATGATACGAGTGACGAGATCGAAGAAGATGAAATGCTTCTGGCGAGTGTTGCATCCACATTTTCACTGCGGAACAGCAGGGATGTGGAAGAGGTTCCCGTAACATTTGGTGATATTGCAGGGCTGAACGAGGAATTAAAAAAATATACAAATAAATTTCCCGTAAAAGCAACGTTGTCAGGTGATATAACCGATGCAAATGAACCGATTCAGGTGGGGGCAGGCACGGAATTGACACTTGATCTGAACGGTCACTCCATCAGTGCTTCTTCAACGGCTGTGTCAGTGACCGGAGGCGGTTCTTTGACTATTATAAACAGTGGTACGCTGAGCAGTAAGACTGGTAATACGATTGAGGTTACAGCAGGCACGCTTGTGGTGGAGAGCGGAAAGATTAGCGCTGAGAGTCGGAGAAGTGGTAATGATTACGTTGGGGCAATCAGTGTTGGGAGCGGCGGAAAGGCAGAAATCAAGGGTGGCACGGTCAGCGGAAAAGGCTATGCGGTTGCTGTAAGAGGTGGAACAGTTGACATAAATGGGGGTACGCTTGAGGCTAAAGCATCGGGAGAATCTGAAGATGTTCATACGATTCATGTAAATTCCGGAAGTCTTACAGTGAGTGACGGTTATATCATCGCAGTTGGTGGAACCGGTTCCGGTTCGTTGTGTATACAGAGCGATAGTGCGGAAATAACCGGCGGAAGTTTTGAAACAACGGTAACGGGGGAATACGGCTATGCCTGTTATGTGGTAGGAAGCGCTGGAATTACCATAAAGGGAGGGAATTTTGAATTATCTGCTCCGGGTGGAAAAAGCCTGTATATTGAAAGTAGTGGGGCGGTATCTGTGTCCGGTGGCACATATAATAACAGTATCGGAATTAAAACGGGAGTGGATGGAAATAGCGCGAGAATCGGCGAGTGGGCAGATTCCTTTTACGGCAAATTAAAAGGCGGTATTCTGTCCGACAACACCTTCCATTATGAAAATGGTGGTATCGTCTACACAAATCCGTCAGTCACCGTTAAGAACGGTACATGGGATGGAAAATGTACGGAAGACAGAGAATTGGAGGCAGGTATATATAGCTTTGGCAGCGATGGCTGGAGAGTGCATGCTGACAGTACTGTTTATTGTGAAGGTGATTTTTATGCACCGAGTAACGCGACGTACTTTTTTACGAAAAAATAGCCGGGAGTGCAGAGAACATGGATAAAGCTCAGATATCAAAAACACAGATCGGAATCATAGCGGCAGTTGTAGCGGTGATCGCAGCAATTGCAGTATTCGTAGTCATGCGTTTCACAAGATCGGAGGATGCGTATCGCTCTATACAGATTTATGAGGTGGAAGGAACGGCTTCCGTTGACAGAGAAGGTATTGGCACGATGGAAGCGGCCGAAAATCTGTATCTGGAGAGCGGTGACCGTATTACGGTTTCCAGCGGCAGCTATATGCGTCTAAAGCTTGATGATGACAAATACATTCTGGTGGAGGAAAATTCCGTGTTGTCGATCGAGGCAGAGGGAACGAAGCAGGATTCCCTGACAACCATCAGGCTGGAACAGGGAGCGGTCACCAATGAGATCAGAAATCCTCTCAGTGAGAAGTCAACCTATGAGGTGATAACGCCAAACTCTGTCATGGCAGTCAGAGGTACGGTGTTCCGCGTAGCCATTTCAATTGACGAAAATGGCATATTGTACACAAAGGTGGATACCTTTGAAGGTGCGGTTGGTGTCAGAAGGATTCTTCCGGATGGTTCGATTCAGGAGGAGGATGCCCATATACCGGGCGGAAACGAAGTGATCGTCTATATGGATGAGCAGATTACAGAATATCTGTCAGCACCACAGGAAATCCGGTATGAGGAGCTTCCGGTACAGACGCTTTCTTTTCTGAAGGACAGTTCTGACAGCGGCAGAGAGATTATCGGTGTCAGTAGGGAAAGCCTGGAGACATTGATCACGGAAAAGAAGGAGCAGGAGGCGGCAGAACTGGAAGCGATAGCAGACGGCAGCGCACCAGAGGATGTAGCGGAAAACGGAACGTCGGAGAATGCGGAGCTGACACCCGAGGAAGAAATTTTAGAGCCGTCCGGGGAAGAAAACCAGACAGCAGGACAGACACTCGATCAGAATGCAATGCAGGGAGCGGAGGAAGCGGCGCAGGCGATAGATCAGATACAGCAGCCGGTCGATCCGGAGGAACAGGCGGTGGTAGAAGAGGAGCAGGTGACAACACAGGTAACGGAACCGGCGAAATCCGGAAGTTCCTCAAGCTCTGATGATGAATCGAATACATCTTCGGGTGAGCATACGGTTAAGTTTATGTGCGGTGGAAAACTATTTGGTACACAGACAGTAAAACATGGAGAAAAGGTAAAGACACCTATTTTGCAGCCGGCGGAGAGCGGGTCCTGGGAGAAGGAAAAGATTAATCAGGCGATTACAGAGGATGATATTGAGATTAATTGGGAAAGTTAACTGACGTAAAAAGTGTCATTGCTCCGAACAGCAGAAAATAGTGTTGCATGGAAAGCGCCATACCGTGTGGGAGTGAGAATCCCATACGGTATGGCGTTTTTGAAACCCGCATAACGCACGAAATCCGAACACTCACGCGTTCGGATTCTGCATAACAAGTGGAGATAGCGGGACTCGAACCCGTGACCTATGCGTTGCGAACGCATCGCTCTCCCAGCTGAGCTATATCCCCAAATATCTGCTTTTCGTTGCGATAATTTCTTTACATTTACCAATCCATGAATTATAATAATCCATGCAATTTTTGTTGTCAATTGTTAATTTGAATGGGGTTATATACACCACCATAACAACCATCATCTAAGGTGTGAAGTCTTTGTTGAATGATCAAAGTCTGCACACCTTTTTTAAATTTTAGATTGACAAAAGGTAATATATTACATATAATTAGGTAATATGTTACACAGTTTGCGTTTAAAGATTCACCGCGAAAGGAGAAGAGATGAAAAGGGACGATAAATTGCAGGAGCCTGATTTTGCCGGAATGGGCAGATCATTTTTTATGATCGGACTCATGAACCGGTTTAACAATCAGTTTCAGGCATTAGCGGATGCAACGTTTGAGGAACTTAGCTGGAAGCAGGTTTTCTTTTTGAATTGCGTAACACTGTTTGGAGAGCCGCCTTCCATCAAAGACGTGGCAGATCTGGTCGGCTGTTCGCACCAGAATGCCAAACAGATCCTGCTCAAGCTCGAAAAAAGCGGTTTTGTAACCATGGAGCAGGATGAGGCTGACAGACGCAGGCAGAGGATCAGAGTGACACGCAAGGCGGAAGTGTTCCGGCGGGAATTCGACGAACCGAGCAGGAACGTGATGGAGAGGATTTTTGTAGGTGTCGGCGCAGAGGAATTGGAAACGACAATCAGGGTGATAACGCATCTTGATGACAATCTCAGAGGATATCAGGAGGAAAAGAGATGAAGACGATTATTGTATATGAATCAAAGACGGGATTTACCGAGCGGTACGCACGATGGGCGGCGGAGTCGTTGGGCTGTGAGTGCATTTCATTAAAAGATGCATCAAAGGATAAACTTGCAGGATATGACAGGGTGATCTTCGGCGGCTGGATCATGGCAA
The DNA here is from genome assembly GCA_946061355.1 of uncultured bacterium. Lineage (GTDB taxonomy): Bacteria > Bacillota > Clostridia > Lachnospirales > Lachnospiraceae > VSOB01. Next base: position 9,401 of record CAMGRE010000077.1, read on the forward strand.
ACATGATCTCGGGGCTTCCGAAGTTCCGGGAGATGGGAGTGTTCCCGGCAGTGGTTTTTGCGGTCGGCGCTTCTCCCGCCTTTGAGGAAGTTCTTGCACAGATACGGGAGCAGAATCAGCTCGGGGAGACGCCGTTTTTCTATTTTGAGGGCGGGGTTGATTATGGCAGGCTTGGATTTGTGCAGCGCATGATGTTAAAGATGATGAAAAAGATGACGGAGAAAAAGAAAGATATGACGAGGCAGGAGGCGGCGATCGTGCAGCTCCTTGCGGGGAACTTTGACCACACAGACAGGGGACAGCTTGAAGAGATGCTGGCTCTGGTGAAAAGAAGTGATAACGGATGTTGACGGAAACGTCCCTCTCCCATATAATAATGTCGTATTTTTAAAAGAGATATGGAAATGATTTTGAGCGGAAACTAAGGAATTGGGATGGATACATTTGTTTTTGTGATTGAGTTACTTGGCACGGCAGCTTTTGCAGTGACGGGAGCCGTGACGGCTATGGGAAAGAGAATGGATATCCTGGGTGTGATTGTGCTTGGCGTGACCACGGCTACAGGTGGAGGAGTGATTAGAGATCTGATTCTGGGGCGCACGCCCCCTGTCACCTTTTCAAAACCGGTTTATGCGATTGTGGCGGCGGCAGTGTCTGTGGCGGTATTCCTGCCGCTGATTCAGAGACTGATCCTGTTCAGCAAGAAGGTGTACGAGCCGTTCCTGTTTATTATGGACACAGCAGGACTGGGTATCTTTACGGTGATCGGCGTGGCTGCCGCGTATAACATGTATCCGAATGCAGGATTGTTTCTTCCTGTTTTTGTGGGTGTAGTGACAGGCGTCGGCGGCGGAGTGCTCCGGGATATTTTTGCGGGAGATACGCCTTATATCTTTACAAAGCATGTGTACGCATCCGCCTCTATCGCAGGAGCTGTGTTTTATGCGCTGATGCATTCCATGCTGCAGGACAGTGTCAATTATATTATTTCCATGCTGATTGTAGCAATGATCCGACTGTTGGCATCTCATTATAAGTGGAACCTGCCGAGGGCCGGAGGGGACTGTCAAAATTTTTGAAATTTTGTATTGACTTTAAACAATAAAAATGATAATATACTATTCGCGGCACGTAAGACGATAAGATGTCGAGCGGGAGTGCTGGAATTGGCAGACAGGCAAGACTAAGGATCTTGTGTCTGTATAGACGTGTGGGTTCAAGTCCCATCTCCCGCACTGAGCAGGAATGGCGGAATTGGCAGACGCGCACGGTTCAGGTCCGTGTGAACATTGCGTTCATGAGGGTTCAAGTCCCTTTTCCTGCA
>CAMGRE010000078.1 GCA_946061355.1 uncultured bacterium
TCGATGGAATTAAGCAAAAATTTACTTGCGAATCTGAAAATTATGGTGTATAGTCGTCAATGATTATGTGGGATTTGCCCAAAAAACAAAACAGACAGAGGTATGAACTATGGCAAAGTATTTAGTGATCGTGGAATCACCCGCAAAAGTGAAGACTATCAAGAAGTTTCTGGGAGCCAATTACGAGGTGGCGGCCAGCAACGGTCATGTGCGGGACATGCCAAAGAGTCAGCTCGGAATTGATGTAGAGCATGATTATGAACCCAAATATATCACGATCCGCGGAAAAGGTGACATCCTTGCCAATCTGCGCAAGGAAGTGAAGAAAGCGGACAAGATCTATCTGGCAACCGACCCTGACCGTGAGGGGGAAGCGATCTCCTGGCATCTGTACCATGCACTGAAACTTGAAGATAAAAAAGTATATCGTATCACGTTCAATGAGATTACCAAGAACGCGGTGAAGGAATCTCTCAAAAATCCGCGTGAGATCAATATGGATCTGGTGGATGCGCAGCAGGCGCGCAGAGTGCTTGACCGTATGGTGGGTTATCGCATCTCCCCGCTTCTGTGGGTCAAGATTAAGAGAGGATTAAGCGCCGGAAGAGTACAGTCTGTGGCGCTGAGGATCATCTGTGACAGAGAGGATGAGATCAATGCTTTTATTCCGGAGGAATACTGGAGCCTTGACGTTCTTTTGGATATGAAAGGGGAAAAGAAGCCTCTTTCCGCCAAATATTATGGCACGAAGGATGGCAAAAAGACGATCTCATCCAAGGCGGAACTGGATGAGATTCTAAAAGATCTGGAGAAGGCGTCTTATCAGGTCAAAGAAGTGAAAAAGGGAGAGCGACTGAAGAAAGCACCGCTTCCTTTTACGACATCCACGTTGCAGCAGGAGGCAAGCAAAACACTGAATTTCTCCACGCAGAAGACGATGCGTCTGGCACAGCAGCTCTATGAGGGAATCGATATCAAGGGCTCCGGTACGGTCGGTGTCATCACGTATCTGCGTACGGATTCCACCCGCGTTTCGGATGAAGCGGAAGCGATGGCAAAAGAGTATATCACAAAGAATTACGGCGAAGCGTACGCTGCGGGAACCGGAAATGCCAAGAAGAGCGGGCAGAAGATCCAGGATGCCCATGAGGCGATCCGCCCTACCGATCTGGCAAGGACACCTGTCGCATTAAAAGAATCGCTCAGCAGGGATCAGTTCCGTCTGTATCAGTTGATCTGGAAACGCTTTGTCGCGAGCAGGATGACGCCTGCCAAATATGAGACGACATCCGTGAAAATTGCCGCGGGGGAGCACCTTTTTACCGTTGCGGCTTCCAAGGTGCTCTTTGACGGTTTTATGAGCGTCTATACAAGTGATGATGAGGAGAAACAGGAGAATAACAGACTGGTAAAGGAGATTGATGAGAACACACTCCTTACCTTTAACAGCTTTGATTCCAAACAGCACTTTACGCAGCCGCCGGCACACTATACGGAGGCTACACTGGTGCGCGCTCTGGAAGAACTTGGCATCGGACGCCCCAGTACCTATGCGCCGACCATCACCACGATCCTTGGTAGAAGATATGTGACTAAGGAAAACAGAAATCTTTATGTGACGGAGCTTGGTGAGGTGGTCAACAACATGATGAAGGAGGCGTTCCCGAGTATCGTGGATGTCACTTTCACCGCCAATATGGAAGGGCTTCTTGACAAAGTGGAAGAGGGAGTTGTCGGTTGGAAAACCGTTGTCTCCAATTTCTATCCGGATCTGGATGAGGCGGTCAAACAGGCGGAAAAGGAACTGCCGGAGGTAAAGATTGCCGATGAAGTTTCCGATGAAATATGTGATGTGTGCGGAAGGCAAATGGTGATTAAGTATGGTCCGCACGGGAGATTTCTGGCTTGTCCCGGATTCCCGGAATGCCGCAATACCAAGCCCTATTTTGAAAAGATCGGAGTGCAGTGCCCTAAGTGCGGGAAGGATATTGTCCTGAAAAAGACCCGCAAAGGCAGAAAATATTATGGCTGTATCGACAATCCGGATTGTGATTTTATGGTATGGCAGAAGCCGTCGGATGTGAAATGCGATAAGTGCGGTTCTGTCATGCTTATAAAGGGAAGCAAACTGGTATGCTCCAATGAGGAGTGCGGCAACGTGACGGAAAGCAAGAAGAAGGAATGAATTGACTGAATAATGTTGAAGAGCAGTGAAAATTGTGCTACGATAGGAATAGCATTGAAAGAGGACGGTAAAGGGAAAAGGTGGCGTATAAATAGTTAACGAGAGGAGGTCGATCCGATGAGCAGTGTGCAGTTATTGGATAAGACACGTAAGATCGGAATGCTTTTGCACAACAACAATTCCAGCAAGGTGATATTCAATGATATCTGTAATGTCATGAAGGAGATTCTGGGATCCAATGTGCTTGTGATCAGCAAGAAGGGGAAGGTCCTCGGCGTCGGTATTGCGGACGGCGTGGATGAGATTGAAGAGCTGATCGATGACAAAGTAGGCGGATTTATTGATCCCATGCTGAATGAACGTATGCTCAGCGTACTCTCCACCAAGGAGAACGTGAATCTGGAGACGCTGGGATTCGAGCGCACGGATGTGAAGAAGTTCCAGGCGATCATCTCACCGATCGACATTGCAGGCGAGAGGCTGGGAACACTCTTTATCTATAAATGCAATCAGCCGTATGATATTGATGACATCATTCTGTGCGAGTACGGGACCACGGTGGTAAGCCTTGAGATGCTGCGGGCGGTTAATGAGGAGTCGGCAGAGGAATCCAGAAAGCTTGCTGTGGTGAAATCGGCGATCAGTACGTTGTCGTTTTCCGAGATGGAAGCGATCACTCACATTTTCGATGAATTGAACGGCATGGAGGGAATTCTCGTGGCCAGCAAGATCGCAGACAGAGTGGGAATTACCAGATCAGTGATCGTCAATGCGCTCCGCAAATTTGAAAGTGCCGGCGTGATCGAGTCAAGATCCTCCGGAATGAAAGGTACTTATATTAAGGTGCTCAATGATGTGGTGTTTGATGAGATTGAGAAGCTGAAACAGGGAGAAAAAAGATGATCAATTCCAATGCGTTTAATTATATCAATGTTCTGGATAAGACGGCGGATGCGGCCTGGATCAGAAATCAGGCGATCTCCAACAATATTGCCAACGCAGACACTCCGGGGTATAAGCGGGAGGACATCAATTTCGAGGGAGAATTGAAACGTGCACTGGGCAATTCCAGATACACTTCCATGGATGCCAAGGTCGGCAATTTAAAAGTCGGGAGTCTGAAGCCCCGCACTTTCAAGGATTATAACAGTGTTTCCTACAGGATGGATGGAAATAACGTGGATATTGATACCGAGAACGTTATGCTGGCAGCAAACCAGCTGAAGTACAATGCAATCATGACCGGTGTCAATCAGGAGTTTGCAAATCTCAAGCTTGTGATGAAGTAGGAGGGTACATATGAGCATATTTTCCACGTTTGATGTGAATGCTTCTGGTTTAAGTGCACAGCGTTACCGCATGGATATCATCTCCCAGAATGTGGCGAATGCGAATACGACACGGACAAAGGACGGCACACCCTATCGCCGCAAGGTCGTAACGTTTGAAGAGAAGAATCAGCAGACACCTTTCAGCAGGGTGCTGAATGTGGCGAAGGACAGATATTCGGGAACCACGCTGCGTGTCGGATCGGCATTCGGAACGGTGCGTGATCAATATACGGGAAGCGGTGTGCGTGTGGATATGGTCACGGAGGATACCTGGACCGATATGAAGATGGTGTATGATCCCTCCCATCCGGATGCGGATGAGAATGGTTATGTGACATATCCCAATGTCAATATCGTCACGGAGATGACAAACATGATCGATGCAAGCCGTGCTTATGAAGCGAATGCCACAGCTTTCAGTGCAAGTAAAGCTATGGCACAGAAGGGGCTTGAGATGGCACAGTAAGGGCTTACGGCAGTATCGTAGAAGCGTATGATGGTACGACAGCAGCACACAAGTGACAGGGCAAAGGAGAAACGACCATGGACATCACGTCATTATTTCGTGTAAATTCCGGTGCGGTGCAGGAGGCGGCAAAGAAGACAGAGATGGCGAAGCGCGCCGCTGCAGAGGAGGAACATAAGGATCTGTTCGGAGCCATGTTGGATTCGGCAATCGATAATCTCCACACAACCAACAGTTATATTTCCGATATGGAGAATGAAGAGATCAAGGTTGCATTGGGAGAGACAGACAATACACATGATCTTTCCATTGCACTGCAGAAGGCATCTACGGCGCTGCAGTATACGGTAGCAGTCAGGGATCGTTTCCTGGAGGCGTACAGAGATCTCATGCAGATGCAGATCTGAGCACGGTTTTTTGCGCCGGCGGGTATCAGGATACGGAACGTTAGATACGGAGTGTTATAGGAAATGGTTGACAGACTGAAGGAGATCCCCCAGAAGATTCTGGAGTGGTGGAACAAATTTACATCCAAACAGAAAACGATCATTATTTGTATAGCGGCTGGTGTCGTAGTGACACTGGCTATTTTGGTGACGTTGCTGACCAGACCGCAGTATGAACTGCTGGCAACATGCGAGAGCACCAAGGAAGCATCACAGATCACGGAATTGCTGGACGGTGAGAGCCTGACTTACAGGGTGTCTGATGACGGATATCAGATTTACATTCTGAAGGAACAGCTTTCGGATGCCAATCTGCTGTTAGGGGCAAATGATATTCCTGCAGCGTCCTACGATCTGAGCAATGTCATGGATGGCGGCTTCTCCACGACAGAGGCGGACAAGCAGAAGAAGTATAAGCTTTATATGGAAAATCATCTCGAGGAGGATCTGACCCGCTTCGAATCTGTCAAAAAAGCTGATGTACAGCTCTCCCTTCCGGAGAATGACGGTACTCTGCTGTCAAAGGAAGAGGAGGCGTACGCCAGTGTGATTCTGGAGCTGGACGGTGAGTTTACGCAGGATAATGCATCTGCGATGGCGCAGTTTGTCAAGACTGCTCTGGGCAATGAAAATGCCAATAACATTACAATTCTTGACAGTATGGGGAACCTGCTGTTCTCGGGAGAGGACACCTACTCCGTGACCGGCAATGCAAGTAATCAGTTGTCCGTAAAGCAGCAGGCAGAAAATCTGGTGCGTAACGAAGTGAAGAAAGTCCTGCTCGGAACCAATGAATACGACAACGTGGAAGTGGCAAGCAACCTGTCACTGGATTTCTCTACGACGGAACAGACAGAGCATCTGTTTTATCCGGCGGACGGGCAGAGTCAGGGCGTGCTGAGCCATGAGGATATTTATAATGCGGAGAATGTAAACAGCGGCGGTGGAGTGCCGGGGACGGATTCAAACAGCGAGACGACATACGTGATGCCGGACAGTGAGAATTCATCGTCGACGGTTTCAGAAGAGTCCAGAGATTATCTCCCGAATGAGAGGATCACGAGTCAGACGATCCCGCCGGGACTGATCAAATATGATGAGTCATCTATTTCGGTGGCGGCGATCACCTATAAGGTACTCAGGGAGGAAGAAGCCAAGAGCCAGGGGCTGTTGGACGGAATCACCTGGGAGGAATACAAAGCTGCAAATTCAGAGAGAGTCCGTCGGGATGTAGATCCGGATATGGTCAATATGGTTGCTATGGCAACGGGGATCGCGGCGGAAAATATCGCGCTGGTAGCGTATGATGAGCCTATGTTTATCGATGCGGAGGGCGCAAACATCAGCGCTACGGATGTGATTCAGGTAGTCCTGATTCTGCTGATTCTGGGACTGCTCGGTTTTGTGCTGTTCCGCAGTATGCGTGGCGAGAAGCAGCCGGAGCAGGAGGAAGAGCTGGAGGTTGAGGATCTCCTGCAGTCCATGCAGGAATCCGAACTGGAGGATATTGATCTGACGGAGGTATCCGAGACCAGAAAGATGATAGAAAAATTTGTGGATGAAAATCCGGAGGCGGTTGCCAATCTGCTTCGCAACTGGCTGAATGAAGATTGGGGGTAACGTCATGGCATCAACGACAAATGAACTGTCCGGATTACAGAAAGCGGCAATTCTTCTGATCACCCTGGGACCGGAGCGGTCTTCCACAATTTTCAAGCATCTCAAGGAAGATGAGATCGAGGAACTTACGTTGGAGATTGCCAATACGAGAAGCATCACGCCTCAGATGAAAGAGGAAGTTTTAGAGGAGTTTTACCAGATCTGTCTCGCAAAGCAGTACATCGAGGAGGGTGGTATTGCTTATGCCAAGGAACTGCTGGAGAAGACTTTTGGCGCAGACATGGCAAGGGACGTGATCGGCAAGCTGACGGCATCCCTGCAGGTGAAGCCTTTCGAATTTGTGCGAAAGACAGATGCTTCGCAGTTGCTCAACTTTATACAGGACGAGCATCCGCAGACGATCGCACTCGTTATGTCCTATTTATCGGCAGCACAGTCAGCGCTTATATTGTCGGCGCTGCCTCCTGAGAGACAGGCGGATGTGGCAAGACGTATCGCCCTTATGGACAGGACCAGTCCCGATGTGATCAAAGAGGTGGAAAAAGTGTTGGAGTCCAAGCTGTCTTCGCTTGTAAATCAGGACTACACGATCATTGGCGGCGTGGACGCTGTCGTGGATATCCTGAATTCTGTTGACCGTGGTACAGAAAAGCATATCATGGAGACTCTCGAGATCGAAGAACCGGAACTGGCGGACGAGATCAGGAAGAAGATGTTCGTGTTCGAGGATATCCTGCTGCTTGATGACAGGGCGATCCAACGTGTGCTGCGTGACGTGGATAATAATGATCTGGCAATTTCCTTAAAGGGCGCCAACGAAGAAGTACAGAATGCAATCTTCAACAATCTGTCCAAGCGTCTTGGTGTCATGATCAAAGAGGACATGGAGTTTATGGGACCCGTGCGTATGAAGGACGTGGAGGAAGCACAGCAGAAGATTGTAAACATTATCAGAAAGCTGGAAGACTCTGCGGAGATTGTTATTTCCAGAGGCGGAGGAGACGAAATTGTTGTCTAGTAACGGAAATTTGTTAAAACGGTTCTTTGTTTCCGTTGACGGGGATGAGAAACGCGTGATAGACAGTAATGTACTGGTGTCGAAGCGCCTGTCGGGAAGCGAGAATGCGGAGAATATGATATCGGAAAGCAGTGAAGACGGTGAAGCCGATGAATGGGATGAGGACGGTTTCCAGAGTGGTCTGAGTGCCAGCCAACTTGAGGGGATCACGTCAGACAGTGACAATCCCCAGACGGTGATCAAGGCGGAACCGCCGGCTCCGCCGCAGCCGGTATACGATGGGCCGAGTCCCGAGGAACTGATTGCGCAGGCACAGGAAGAGATCGATGCAATGAGGCAGAAAGCCAGCATTGAGATTGATGCTGCGAAGAGACAGGCGGTTCAGGAGGGACTCAAAGAGGGCAAAACCCGGGGGTATCAGGAAGGCTTGGCTTCCGCACAGGAGCAGATCGATCAGAGCAGGCAGAAACTCGAGGCAGAGTATCAGCAGCGTATCGAAGAACTGGAGCCGGAGTTTGTCAGACATATCACCGGCATCTATGAACATATATTTCATTTAAATCTGGAAGTCCACAGAGATCTGGTATTGCAGCTTCTGACCAGATGTATGTGTGAGATCGAGGGCAGTCAGGATTATATCATCCATGTGTCGCCGGAGGATTATCCTTTTGTGAGTATGAGTAAGAATAAGCTTTCTGAGGTGCTTGGAAACAAGAGCGCCACAGTGGAGATCATAGAGGATATGACACTTAAGAAAAATGAGTGCATGGTTGAGACGGATGGTGGGATCTATGACTGCAGTCTTGACAGTCAACTGGAGGCACTTCGCAAGGAACTGCTGCTTCTGTCTTATGATGGCCGGGCAGAATCGTGACGGACGGGGTGTTTGACATGGGGACGGAAATCAATTTTGCAAAATATGATCAGGTAAAGAGTAAAACCTTCTTCAAGAGAATGGGGAAGGTTTTAAATCTTGTGGGATTGACAATAGAGTCTGCCGGTCCGGACGCAAAGCTGGCGGATGTATGTTATATCCATCCGGAAGAGGAAGAAGGAGTCGGGATCATGGCGGAAGTAGTCGGCTTCCGGGAAGGCAGGATCCTGCTGATGCCTTATGAGAGTACGGAAGGGATCGGTATCGGAAATCTGGTGGAAAATACAGGAAGCTCTCTGAGAGTCAGAGTGGGATCTATTTTGCTGGGTAAGACGGTGGATGGCCTGGGACGTCCCACCGGACCGGAGGTTATTATTCCGGAAAATGTGCAGCATTACCCGGTGGAGTCAGCGCCGCCGGATGCCATGAGCAGAGCCATCATCGATCAGGTGCTGCCGCTCGGCGTGAAGGCGGTGGACGGACTGATCACCGTAGGCAGAGGGCAGAGGATCGGTATCTTTGCCGGTTCCGGAGTGGGCAAATCCACACTGCTCGGTATGTTTGCCAGGAACACGAAGGCAGACATCAATGTGATCGCGCTGATCGGAGAGCGCGGCAGAGAGGTGAGAGAATTTGTAGAACGCGATATGGGTGAGGAAGGTATGCGCCGCTCTATCGTGGTGGTTGCCACTTCGGACAAGCCGGCCCTTGAGCGTAAAAAAGCAGCAATGACTGCCACGGCGATCGCGGAATATTTCAGGGATCAGGGACAGGATGTGCTCCTGATGATGGATTCCCTGACCCGTTTTTCCATGGCACAGAGAGAGATCGGTCTTGCGAGCGGAGAGCCGCCGGTGACCAGAGGATATCCGCCCAGTGTGTATTCCGAGATGCCAAAGCTCTTGGAGCGTGCGGGACGTTCCGCCAAAGGATCCATCACAGGACTGTACACGGTCCTCGTCGATGGTGATGATATGAATGAGCCGATTGCAGACACGGCGAGAAGCATTCTCGACGGGCATATCGTGCTGAACCGGAAAATGGCGCATAAGAATCATTATCCGGCGATCGATATCCTGCAGAGCATTTCGAGATGTATGAGTTCCATTGTCACTAAGGAACACAAGAAAGCGGCTGGGAAGCTTCGGAATGTACTGGCGACTTACAATGAGGCGGAGGATCTGATCAATATCGGAGCCTATAAGAAAGGGAGTAATGAGGGCATTGATTATGCCATCGACAAGATCGATGCTTCCAATCAGTTCCTCATGCAGGACACCGACGAGAAATTCACTTTTGAGGAAACGGTGCAGATGCTGCAGAAACTGTATGAATAGAGAGATATAAGGATGACTTATGGCGCGGTTTATTTACCGGATGCAGAATATATTGGAAATTAAGAGAAAACTCGAAGATCAGGCGAGAATGGAATACGGTCTTGCCCGGGCAAAACTGAACGAGGAGGAGGAGAAGCTGGAACAGCTGAAACTCCGAAGGAAGGATTATGAAGAACTTTCGAGGGAGCTTTTGCAGGAGAAACTGAAATTGCGCAAAGTCCGTGAGGCAAAGGAAGCGATCCTTCGGATGGATGAGTTCATAGAGCTCCAGAAAGTGGAGATCCGGAAAGCCGAACAGGCGCTTGAACAGGAACGCATCAAGCTTCAGAAAGCGATCCAGGAGCGCAAGATCCAGGAGAAACTCAGGGAAAATGCTTATGAGGAGTATCTGCTCGAGGAGAAAGCGGCAGAGAATCGGGAGATCGATGAGTTGACAAGTTATACCTACGGACAGAAAAAAGCAGAGGACTAGTGGCGTATGGCAGATAAAACCGAAGAGCAGGTTGTGGAAAATGCAGCCGGCGCAGATGAGAGAAAGCGTCTGAAAGAAGAACGCAAAAAACTGAAACAGGAGCAGAAGGAGCAGCGCAAAGAGGCAAGAAAGCGCGCAAAAGAGCTCGCGGAACAGGAAGAGCAGTTTGAGGACGGCCCGGGAGGTTCAGGACCGGTGCTTTTGGTGACGCTCATTATTGTTGTCGTGTGGCTTGCTATTCTTGCGCTTCTGATCAAACTGGATGTGGGCGGCTTTGGTTCCGGTGTGCTGCGTCCGGTACTTCAGAATGTCCCGGTGATCAACAAGATCCTCCCGTCCGAAAAGATGGCGAATCCCGGGAACAGTGAGGATGAGTATTACGGTTATACCGATTTGAAGGATGCGGTGGAACAGATCAAACGTCTGGAACTGGAACTTGAGAATGCCCAGGCGGCAAGACAGCAGGAAAAGGAAAACATCGATGAGCTGCGTGCCGAGATTGAACGTCTGAAAACCTTTGAGAATAATCAGGTCGCTTTTGAGAAGATCAAGAATGAGTTCTACAATGAAGTGATCTACGCAGATAAGGGCCCCGGCGCTGATGAGTATATTAAGTATTATGAGGCGATGGATCCCGCAACGGCTGCACAGTTGTACCAGCAGACGATCCAGAAACAGCAGACGGACAGCGAGGTAAAAGATTATGCGGCGGCGTATGCGGCGATGAAGCCCAAGGAGGCTGCGGCAATCTTTGAATCTATGCAGGATGATCTGGATCTTGCGGCGCGTATCCTGAATGAGATGGGGTCTGACGACAGAGGAAAGATTCTGGGCGTGATGGATCCCGAGGTGGCTGCAAGACTTACAAAAATTATGGAACCCAGCTCTTGATTTCGGGAGAGGTTTGACCGATATATATGTAAGAGATTGTATGGAAC
>CAMGRE010000079.1 GCA_946061355.1 uncultured bacterium
ATCTCAGTGCTGCTTCCAGACCTGCCTTGTCATCAGGGTTCATGATGGCAAGCATAGCGCCTCTGTCAAGAGTTCCGTCTGGATTAAATTTAACGCCGCCCTTTGTATCAGGCACCTGTTTAATACAAACAACAATTTTCATTGTATTTTCTCTCCTTATCATATTTTGAATTTATCCGGCTTATTTCAGCAGTGCACCGGAGATAACCATTCTCTGAACCTCAGATGTTCCTTCGTAGATCTCTGTGATCTTCGCATCACGCATCATACGCTCAACATCGTACTCTCTGATATATCCGTAACCACCGTGAAGCTGTACAGCCTTTGTGGTAACTTCCATAGCAACCTCTGCTGCGTAAAGCTTCGCCTGAGCTGCCTCTACGGAATAGGAGATCTTAGGATTGGTCTTGAACTCGTCCTTCTTGCGTGCAGCCTTGTATACTAACATCTTGGCAGCCTCAACCTTGGTAGCCATGTCAGCAAGCTGGAACTGTGTATTCTGGAACTGAGCGATGGAACGACCAAACTGTTTTCTCTCTTTTACATAATTGATGGTTGTCTCAAGAGCGCCCTCTGCAAGTCCAAGTGCCTGAGCAGCGATACCGATACGTCCGCCGTCCAGAGTGTGCATTGCGATCGCGAAGCCCTTGCCCTTTGCGCCAAGGAGGTTCTCCTTCGGGATACGGCAGTCTGTGAAGATCAGCTCGTATGTGGATGATCCGCGGATACCCATCTTCTTCTCTTTGGTACCGAATGTGAATCCGGGTGTTCCCTTCTCTACGATAAATGCGGAAATCTCTTTCTGCATACGGCCACGCTTCTCGATCTTGCCTGTAACAGCGATCACGATATATACATCAGCCTCTTTACCGTTTGTGATGAAGCACTTGGATCCGTTCAGAACCCACTCATCTCCATCCAGAACAGCCTTTGTCTGCTGTCCCTGAGCGTCTGTACCTGCGCCGGGCTCTGTCAGACCGAAAGCGCCGAGCTTCTTGCCGGAAGCAAGATCCGGGATATATTTCTGCTTCTGCTCTTCCGTACCATACGTAAGGATCGGGTCGATACAGAGAGAGGTATGTGCGGAAACGATAACGCCTGTGGTGCCGCAAACCTTGGAAAGTTCCTCAACACACATAGCATATGTCAGGATGTCACATCCCTGTCCGCCGTACTCCTTCGGAACCGGAATTCCTAAGAAGCCGTATTTTGCCATTTTCTCAACTGTCGCTCTGGGGAAGACTTCTGTCTCATCAACTTCCTGTGCCAGAGGCTTTACTTCATTTTCAGCGAAATCTTTGAACAGCTGTCTCGCCATCTCATGTTTTTTAGATAAAGTAAAATCCATGATCTTATTCCTCCATAAATTTATTTTTACTTATTTTGAGTAATCGTAGAAACCAATGCCTGTCTTCTTGCCAAGCTTGCCTGCGCGAACCATCTTGCGAAGAAGAGGTGAAGGAGCGTACTTGGAATCGCCTGTCTCTGCATAGAGAACTTCCATAATCGCAAGCACGATATCCAGGCCGATGTAATCGCCGAGAGCCAGCGGTCCCATAGGATGATTTGCACCGAGCTGCATAGCTACGTCGATATCCTCAACAGATGCAACACCAGCTGCGTATACATTGATTGCTTCATTGATCATGGGAACCAGGATTCTGTTAACAACGAAACCTGCTGCCTCATTTACCTCTACAGGTGTCTTGCCGATCTCTTTGGAGATGTCTTTGATCTTTGTCACAAGCTCTGCGGGTGTGTTTGCACCGGCAATTACCTCTACCAGTTTCATTCTGTCAGCAGGATTGAAGAAGTGCATACCGATCAGAGGACGATCCAGTCCTGCGCCCATCTCTGTGATGGAAAGAGAGGATGTGTTGGAAGCGAAGATGCAGTCTTTCTTTACGATGTTCTGCAGCTCTGCAAATGTCTGCTTCTTGATCTCCATTTTCTCAGGGCAAACCTCGATCACCAGATCACAGTCTGTACAGATCTCTTTCAGACCTGTCTGTACCTTTGCGATGATAGCGTCAGCCTTTGCCTGCTCCATCTTTCCCTTGCCTACCAGGAAATTGAGATTCTTCTGAATCTTAGCCTTGCCGCCTTCCGCAAACTCTGTCTTGATGTCGCAGAGGCATACCTCATAACCGTCTGTCATTGCAAATGCCTGTGCGATTCCGGAACCCATAGTACCTGCACCGATAATACCTACCTTCATGATAAGTCCTCCTTAAAAAAATTGTTGATAAACATGCTTACAGCCGGGCCCCGGAATCGGAGCCCGACAGCATATAGTTAACATAATATTAGCAGTTTTTGAACGGCTCTTTTACCTTCTCCTTGTTCTTGTCAAGGAAGAATGCCATGCCGTATTTCTGATCCTCTGTCTCGAAGCAGTCGCCGAACAGCTTCTCCTCGATCACGATTGCCTGATCCATATCTACGTCAAGACCTTCGTTGATCGCTTTCTTGCAGTTGCGGACGGCGATAGGAGCATTCTTTGCGATGCCTGCAGCCATCTTCTCCGCTGCGGGAAGAAGCTCTTCCTGAGGATAAACCGCATTGACAAGACCGATTCTGAGCGCCTCGTCAGCCTTAATATTGCGTGCCGTGTAGATCATCTGCTTTGCCATGCCTGCGCCGACCAGACGTGCCAGTCTCTGTGTGCCGCCAAAGCCGGGTGTGATGCCAAGGCCTACCTCAGGCTGTCCAAACACTGCATTGTCGGAACAGATCCTGATGTCACAGCTCATGGAGATCTCGCAGCCACCGCCCAGAGCAAAGCCGTTCACTGCTGCAATAACGGGAATCGGGAATGTCTCCAGCTTGCGGAATACATCATTTCCCTTCTTGCCGAATGCCTCTCCCTCAGCCTTTGTCAGTGTGCTCATCTCTCCGATGTCCGCACCGGCTACGAAAGATTTCTGTCCTGCACCTGTGAGGATCAGGCATCTGATCTCGTCCAGATTTACTGCGTCCAGTGTGGCATTCAGTTCATCCAGAACTGTAGAGTTCAGCGCATTCAGCGCTTTCTCGCGGTTGATCGTGATGATGCCGACCGCACCTTTTGTCTCATATAAAATAAATTCCATGATAATATCTCCTTTGAAATGAATCGTCCGGACTTAGTCCATCTCTACGATTGTGGAGCAGCCCATGCCGCCGCCGATACAAAGTGTTGCAAGACCTTTCTTAGCGCCCTTTGCCTGCATCTCATGAAGCAGAGTTACCAGAATACGGCATCCGGAAGCTCCTACAGGATGTCCGAGTGCGATCGCACCGCCGTTCGGGTTGAGCTGTTTGTCCACGTCAATGCCCAGATCCTTGCCGACTGCAACAGACTGTGCTGCAAATGCCTCGTTTGCCTCGATGATGTCGAAGTCCTCGATCTTGTAGCCTGCCTTAGCCATAACCTTCTTGGTGGAAGCAACAGGTCCGATACCCATAACCTCAGGTCTCACTCCTGCGAGTGCACCTGCTACCCATGTAGCCATAGGCTTCACGCCGAGCTCTTTTGCTTTCTCCTCGCTCATCACAACGATCGCTGCTGCACCGTCGTTGATACCGGAAGCATTTCCTGCTGTAACGAAGCCGTTCGGATTGATCGGACGAAGCTTCTGAAGTCCTTCGATGGTGGAACCGTGACGAGGTCCCTCGTCTACCTTAAATTCAACGATCTCTTTCTTCTTCTTTACCTCAACAGGTACGATCTCTTTATCAAAAGCGCCTGCCTTCTGTGCTGCTTCAGCCTTTAACTGGCTCTTTAATGCGAACTCATCAAGCTCTTCTCTTGTCAGTCCCCACTCCTCACAGATATTGTCTGCTGTCTTGATCATATGATAGTTATTGAATGCATCCCAGAGTGCATCGTTTACCATGGTATCTACCAGAACACCATTGTTCATTCTGTAACCGTAACGTCCCTGAGGAATCGCATATGGAGCCATGGACATATTCTCCATACCACCTGCAACCACGATGTCCGCATCGCCTGCAAGGATCATCTGTGCTGCCATGTTGACACAGTTCAGACCGGATCCGCATACAACATTGACCGTAACAGCAGGTGTCTCGATGGGAAGTCCTGCCTTGATGGAAGCCTGACGTGCCACATTCTGTCCAAGACCTGCCTGGATAACACAGCCCATGTACACATGATCTACTTCCTTAGGATCTACGCCAGCTCTGTTCAGAGCCTCCTTGATCACGATAGAGCCAAGTACCGGTGCGGGAGTTGTGCTGAGTCCGCCGCCCATGGTTCCGATAGCGGTACGGCATGCGCCTGCTAAAACTACTTTCTTTGCCATTCTTTTTTCCTCCATATTTTTTGTTATCCCTGATTTTTGGGGCTTTTCAATGATTGTTATTTTTTTATCATTGTCATTGTTTTCATTGTATCATAGCCCTTTTCTTTTTGCAACGATTTTCAGGGATCCAACTGTGAAGTTTTTGTAAAAAAATGTTTACCGCATCAGACCCTGCCGGGAAAGGATCCCTCTCTTGTACTCTTCCACCGCCGGATCCTCCATCTGATAAATGCGGTGCCACTCCTTGGTACTCTCTTCCTTCTGCGTCTCACACCGGTTCTTATAGAGGAAACGTGTCAGCTGATAGCAGTCCACCCAGATCTCGTTATTGCTGTCCTTCTGCGTCTCATCAAAGATAAGCTGCAGCCCCCAGTGCAGATGTGTCGTCTTGATATTGTTCACATTCTCCCTGCTGCTGTAGCCTGTATGACCCATATACCCGATCACATCGCCGGCCGTCACCACACTGCCTTCTTTCAGCTGCTTATTATATGGAAAATTCTGTCGCAGGTGTGCATAATAATAGTAGCGTTTTTTATCAAAACTCCGAATACCGATCCGCCATCCGCCGTACTGATTCCAACCTAGCGCCTCCACGTAGCCGGACTCGATTGCTATAATCGGAGTGCCGATCTGGCCCATCATGTCATGTCCCAGATGAGGTCTTGCATACCCGTAACTTCTGGAAGCCCCGAAATCATCATAATCATTATAATAGAAGCCCTTTGCGATCGGAGAGAACGCCTTGATCCCATAGCAGTCCTTCCACTGCACTTTTCCCGCCTCATCCGCACACTGAATCCGGTATTCTCCGACAAATCCTCCGAGCACCGCTTCGTAAGCCTCCCTATAATAGGAATAATATTTCATGTCCGCCGTAGCTTTCTCCATGGTCGTCTCACCGTTTTTCAACTGTTCCGCAAATTCGTCAAGTTCTCCGGCACAGCCGGACGGAAACTCGCCTCCGTGCTTTGCCGCCAGCCATGCAAGCAAGTCGATCCAACACAGATGCACCGGCTTGTCATAAGTCTCCACGTCAAGCCGGTACGCCTGTGTCATCAACTCCTCGGTCGGGTAAAATTCAACCCACCTGATATACTCTTTTTTTTCGTCCGGTTCCGCATTTGTCTGTGTTACGCGCAGTTCCTGTCTGAAGTAAAATACTCCTGTCACCACCAAAAGAAGGCATTCCGCGAGAATCCCTCTTCTAATCCATTTTCTTTTTTGCATATACAGTCCGGATATGATATATTTCTATCAGTATATGACTTGCGTTTCCCGGATAGTATTTCAGGGAACAGAACTGTTTGAAAAAGGAGGCTCACTATGGCAGCCCAAATCGATTTTACATCACGCGAACAATTAAATGACCTGGCCGGAAAAGTCCGCCGGATCATACTTGACACCGGACACTTCCTTGCGGAAAGTACCCTTTCCTCCATTGAACAGAAGGAGGGGCACGCAAATTTCGTCACGGATATGGATGTGAAGGTGCAGGAAATGCTGGTAAAAGCATTGACGCCTCTTGTTCCGGGAGCGGTTTTTCTGTTAGAAGAAAGCGATACAAAGCCAGACATCACGGAATTTGCCTGGATCATCGATCCCATCGACGGCACGCAGAATTTTATCAACGAATACCGCCTGTCAGCAGTCTCAGTCGGATTTGTACACAGGCAGGAAGGGCTGATCGGCATTGTTTACAATCCCTTTATGGACGAATTGTTTATGGGAATCAAAGGACAGGGTGCCACATTGAACGACCGTCCGATCAAAGTTTCAGAGAAGCCGATGGAAAAAGCGATCATCAGTATCGGAACCGCCCCCTATTATGAGGAACTGCATGATAAAAGCATTGCTGCACTTACAGCGCTCTATCCCCTGTGTGCCGATTTCCGCCGCACCGGATCGGCCGCACTGGATCTGTGCTATATCGCATGTGCAAGACAGGACGGCTATTTTGAATACCGACTTTGTCCCTGGGATTATGCAGGTGCCTCCGTCATCTTGAGCGAAGCCGGCGGAAAAATATCGCAGATCGGTCAAACAGACTGGGACTACACCAGATCCTGCGGCATCGCAGCGGGGAATCCACGGATCTTTAACAACTTCCTTTCCATCGTAGACCGGTAAGCCTGTTCAACATCTGACAGGACATACTAAAGAGGCTTCTGCAGCATGCAGAAGCCTCGTGTGTTTCTATTTCATTTCTGTTTTCATTCTACTCTTCCGGCTCGATCAGTCCGTAGGTATTGCCTTTTCTCTTGTAAACCACATTAACCTGATCTGTCTCGGCATTGCAGAACACATAGAAATTATGTCCCAGCAGTTCCATCTGGATGCAGGCATCCTCCGGATACATGGGCTTGATGTCAAACTTCTTGGTACGGATAATCTTGACCTCATCATCATCCATATAATCCTTGTCAATGTACTCCTGCTTGAAATAATTGGAAGCCTGTTTCTGCTCTGTCAACTTATTCTTGTATTTCTTTAACTGTCTCTCAATGATCTCTTCCACCAGATCAATCGATACATACATATCACTGCTGACCTGCTCCGAACGGATGATATTTCCCTTGACCGGAATCGTCACCTCAATCTTCTGCCTGTCCTTTTCCACACTGAGGGTTACCTGAACCTCGGTAGTGGGAGTAAAGTATTTCTCCAGTTTCCCGATTTTATCCTGTACAGCTGTTCTTAATCCTTCCGTCACATCGATATTTTTTCCGCTGATAATAAATTTCATGCTGTCCATCCCTTTCCTTGTTATGACTTAACCGCAGTGTCCTGCTTGTCATCATTATACCAGTTCACAGAGTTTTTTTCAATATATTCGCAAATTGTCTGTCTATTTGTTTTATTGTTTCAATAATCTTCATGCCGCTTTTTTTCACCAAATAGAACGCTTTTTATCATAACTTCACAAAACATCCGTTCCAAAAAAAGTGTCGATCAAATGTGGATAATGTGTATAACTTAGTGTATAAATCCATTTTACTGAATTTTTCATTTTTTCAGTGTGGATAACTCTGATCAGATTTCTTCTCTTGCGCCGCTTCTCTTTTCCGATTCCTGTTCTTTTTTTGTGCACGATAGATAAATTCGGTTTTGTCAATAGAGAACTTCCGAAAATATATAGTCAGAAACTTTACTCAAATTTAAAACAAAATTTACATGGCATACCAAAACACAACAGAAATGGCGGAGAAACCGCATCCGCGATCTTCTCCGCCTGTCTTGTAACATGATTGCTATTGTTCTTCGCCTTTTCCGTTTAGAAGATTCTCCTTACCGCAAGGACGTTACGGTAATTTGCGTTGGAAACGATAATACCTGTCTTGCTCGTACTTGCATGAACCAGCTTTCCGTCTCCTGCATAGATACCCACATGACCGGAGTAGCATACGATATCACCCGGCTGCGCATTTTCCAATCCTCCGACATCGTAACCCTGACTTCTGTCGGCCGATGAAGAATGAGGGAGGGAAACTCCGAAATTCTTATATACGCTCATGACGAAACCGGAGCAGTCTGTACCGTTTGTCAGACTGGAACCGCCGTATACATACGGATTGCCGACGAACTGCATTGCGTAATCCACAACTGCGCGTCCGAGATCACTCTCAGAAGTAACAACAGGAGCGGGTGCCGGTTTGCTCTCTGTCTGTCCGGACTGTGCGGCCTGCTCAGCTTCCTTGGCAGCCTTCTCAGCTCTCTCCTTATTAACCTTTTCCTCAGCCTTCTTCGCCGCTTCCTTCGCTGCTTTCTTAGCGTCCTCTTCCTTCTTCAGTCTTGCAGCTTCCTCTGCCTTGGACTCTGCCTTCACAAAATCTGTTCTCAGAGAAACGTAATCGGAGGAAACATATCCGTAACCTTCCTCGATATCAACCTTAACCCAGCCGTCGCTCTCCTCCAGGACGGACAGTTCCTCATCGATGGGAACCAGTCCCAGTACCGGTGCGCTCGTGCTTGCACTCTCACGCACCTTAAGGGTCGTCGTTGTGACAGTCGCCACTCTCGTGCCTACCTTCTTTGCCAGTTCGATCGCATCCTCACCGGTCACACAATATTCTGCTTTCACATATCCTGTCACAGTTCCGGATGTGATCCTGTACCAGCCATTCTTCTCACTGATAAAATCACCGACTGACTTATCATACAGCTTTCCGAGGATCTCACCGTCCTCACTGGGAATGCTACGGATATTCACATAATCATTTACCTTGGCAATGACCAGCTTGGAGAAGGCTTTCTCCTCTTTTGTCAGTTCTTCTGTCTCCTCATCCGTCTCCTCTGTTTCTGTTTCTGATTCAGACTCGGTCTCGCTGTCAGTCTCTGTTTTCTCGTTCTTAATGCTCTCTATAATAGAAGCTTCCTTCGCTTTTTTCGCTTCTTCCTTCTCTACCTCGGTACTGCTCTTGATCTCTGTCTCGATTTCGGTCTCCGTCTCATGCTTCTTCGTAGCAGCGGATGATCCGTCCTGCATCTCCTTGGTAAAAGAATTCACCAGATTTTCTTTCTTTTCCTGCTCAGCGGAAGCGGCAGCGCTCTTGGTAGATGCCTTTACATCCTCCAGCGAACTTCCCTCCTCCAGACTGAGTGCCAGCCCGGCCGCCGGAAGCAAAGAGGATACGCCGGTAGCATCCGAATGAATGGAAGTACCGCTCACTGCGATCGCGCCAACCAATATATATGCTGCAACTTTTACCCTTTTCTGATTCATAGATTCCTCCAACTGATTCATAGCTGTATGCTATTTCCAAGTTGTTAAAATTATTACGAATTTGTTAACTGTCTCTCATAATATAACACCCCATTATGTATTTGTCAACACGCTATCCGTTTTCCAAATCCTTCCAAGCCTTGATTTTACGGCAAAAAAGGGTATGCCCTTCCATTGGCATACCCTTTCCAAATATTACAATTTGTTACTCATTTATTATTTCAACAGATAATCCTGCACGGCCGCCACCGCGTTTGCCCCGTCCGCCGCTGCCGTAATGATCTGACGCAGACGCTTGGTGCGCACATCTCCGACCGCAAAAATTCCACTACAGCTTGTAGCACAGGACTCATCCGCCACAAGATACCCTGACGGATCCGTCTCCAGAATATCCCGGAAAGCTTGCGATTCCGGACGGATTCCCACGGCAATAAAGACGCCGTCCACAGAAAGTTCTGAATCCGCACCTGTCTTTTTGTTGTGTAGCCTGATGCTTTCAACCTGATCTTCACCGGATATTTCTTCCACTACAGTATCCCAGATGATTTCCACATTTTCGAGAGAAAATAATTTTTTCTGCAGCACATCCGCCGCTCTGAGGCTGTCGCGTCTATGGATCACATACACCTTCCTGCTGGTTCTCGCCAAAAAGATGGCATCTTCCACCGCCACGTCTCCGCCGCCGACCACTGCGGTCACACGATTCTTAAAAAAAGCGCCGTCACAGGTCGCACAGTAGGAGACGCCCATTCCGGACAATTCCTCCTCACCCGGCACACCGAGCTTCGCATGAGTAGCTCCCGATGCAATAATCACCGTTCTCGTCTCATGGCGGTTCTGATCGGTCACAACGATATAGGAGCCGTCCGCCTTCTCGATCCCCTGAACTTCCTCCACCGCAAACTGCGCGCCCATGTACTCCGCATGTTCCCTGAATTTCATGCCCATATCAAAGCCGTTAATTCCCTGCAGTCCCGGATAGTTGTCCACCTCATACGTATTCAGAACCTGTCCGCCGCTCATCGGGGCTTTCTCGATCACAAGTGTGTCCAGTCCGGCGCGCTGTGCGTAGATCGCCGCCGTGAGTCCCGCCGGTCCCGAACCTATAATAATTGTATCGTACATAGCATTTCCTCCATATGAAATCAGTATATGGGATTTTCGAAGAAATAGCAATGAGGCAAGTTGTGAAATACAGGAAAAACTGGTAAGATAAACACGGAAACTTTCAAAGAATTATTTTGATCCCGGTGGGATCTGACCATATCGGAGGAATCATTATGCGAAAAACCGCGCTTATCACAGGTGCATCCAGAGGAATCGGCCGTGCCTGTGCCATCGCCTTTGCAAGCGCAGGCTACGATCTGCATTTAAACTGCATGCACTCGGAAGAGAGCCTTACCGCCCTCGCCGGAGAACTCGAGACAACCTGCCATATTTCCTGCCGGACACACATCGGCGATATCGGGGATTTTGCTTTTGTGGAAAAAATGTTCAAGGAAATCACCCGTCTTGATGTGCTGATCAACAATGCGGGAATTTCCCATATCGGTCTGCTGCAGGATATGACGCCGGAGGAATGGGGTAAAGTTATGTCAACCAATCTAAACTCCTGTT
>CAMGRE010000080.1 GCA_946061355.1 uncultured bacterium
GCAAAATAGACTTCGGGGACTTGGTAACACTTCCAGTTGAATGGTTTCTGATAGGCTGATCCTTTTCCAAAGCCTCTTAAGAAATGCCCAGAATTCTTTGATTTTCTGCCAGAGTTTACGGAACGGATTCCGGTTCTCCGCCTTCTGTACAGACTGTTGATCCGGCATTTCCTGTCCGTCATCCTCCCGTTTCACCGATTCTGTCGGATTCTTTTCCTCCTCACTGCACTTCTCCCACTTTCCGACAAGCCTCGGCTCTTCCAAGGATTTCTGTTCCTGCGCCTTCTTCCGGGAATCTGTCTGTGAAGTGCTCCGCGCTTCTGCGCTTTTCTTGCTGTCTGCAGACTTATGCGTTGTTTTTTCTTTTTTGACCTTTTTCTTTTTTCGCAGAGCTTTCTTCTTCGGCTCTCTTGCACTGTCATAAAGCGGGATTCCGAACAGCCTTACCCGGTATCGGAGCGCCCCTTGAAACTGTGCCGACGCACTTAAAATGTGAAACAGCCAGGATACCTTCGCCTCCGCATCAGGAAACTCCTCTTCCGGCTTCTTCTCTCCGGATATCACATACCGGACAGGGAGAAATAATACTGCCAGAAGAAGTATCACAACCAGTATGAGAATACAAAGTAATGTGATTCCTATTCCCTTCCCAATCATCTCCAGTATATGTAACATCAATCTATCTTCCCTCCGGTCAGAAAATAGTCCTTCAGTCTGCAATCACCTGTCTTGGCAAGGACATCTTCCACCATGCGCTGTACCAGCTGTACAGCCTCATCATACCCGGCGGCAACCCCAACAACATGAGGAGGATTCATTTTGTAATACTTTTGCTGCAGAAAAGCGCAATGATAGATCTCCAACTGATCTGCTCCTTCCGCCAGCGTGATCACAAATACGCGCAGCTGCCCGGCATGATGTCTTAATTTCCATTTGACCTTTCTGATATTGCGGATGCCATCACCCACATACAGCCCGTCATCAAATTTTATGGATTTCATTCCTTGATACCTATCCTCAATAGTATTTCCGGCTGCCCCATAAATTATTTCGTTTCAATTCCAGATACTCATCATACGCTTTCTCCAGAATCTGTTTTTCGTTTGCAAATTTCAAAAGATGATACGCCTCATGAAATTTGTAATATCCGGAATCCACAAAGAACTCCTCGCGTTGTGGTTTGCTGTAATAGCTGTCTGCCATCATCAGATACCAGTGCACCTCTTTCTCCACCGTGTCTTCCGGTACATTGAAAGTATAATCACTTTTTCCTACGTATTTGATGATGGAAGCTTTTGCTCCAGTTTCCTCAAGCACCTCTCTCAAAGCCGTGTCCTGATATTCCTCTCCCTGCTCTACAGTGCCCTTCGGCAAAACCCAGCCCTCGTACTTATTGTGGTAATTCTTGTACAAAAGCAGTATTTTCCCTCGAAAAATAACCACACCGCCACAGCTTGTTGCTTCTATCATTGCAAAACCTCCTGTCTATGGTGTGTGTAAACATATTAAACAGCATTATAGCATATTATTCTTACGATTGAAAGTGGTACTGTCAAGAGAAGTACGCATCAAACACTCTCCTGGCCAGCGGCACTGCATAATCCCCGCCGGAACCGGCGCCTTCTATGATAACAGTAACAACTAACTGCGGGTTCTCCACCGGGGCAAATCCTGTGAACCAGGCGTGGCTTTCCAATTTGTTCAGACCGAATTCCGCAGAACCTGTCTTTCCCGCTGCTGTATAGGAGAGATCTGACAGCTTGGTTCCCGTTCCACTCTCCACAACCTCTTCCATATATTCCTTCAGGATTGCAGCCTCCTCTTCCGTCATCAGCCGACCATATTTTGTCGGCGAAAAATGTTTTACCTTTGTACCGGAAACTGTTTCCACCCTGTCAATCATATACGGTTTCATAAGTTCTCCGTCATTGGCGATCGCTGCCGTGATCATGGCAAGCTGTATCGGCGTGATCTGTGTCATTCCCTGCCCGATTGCATTCTGCATCATCTGATCCGGCGCCGTATCTTCGTCCAAAACGATCTTACTCTGATTATATTTGCAGTCCAGTGGAAGCTCCTTGTTGAACAAAAGAGAGTCCATTGTCTTTGCAAATTTTGTCCGATCCAGTCCGATCCCAATATTGGCAAAAGAAGAGTTGCAGGATTTTGCGAATGATTTTTTGAGATCTACTTTCCCATGTTTGCTGCCGTGATAACAGTTGATCCTGTCTCCTTCATACTCAAAGTGACCGGTACAGTTGTAGCTGTAATCCTGATAAGTGTCCGGATTTTCCCGGATATACTCGAGCGTTGTCACGATTTTGAAGGTAGAGCCGGGCGGATACAATCCCTGTGTCGTACGATTTAATAACGTCCCGCTTTCCTCATCCGCGATCAGATCATCCCACAGCGCATCAATCCTGTTCGGGTCAAAATCAGGCTTTGAAACCATCGCAACGATCCTGCCCGTGGAAGGCTCTATCGCAATGATCGCACCCTTGTAGATACCCATCGCTTTGGACGCAGCCTCCTGCACCGCAACATCAAGTGTCGTATAGACGTTATCCCCGGGATTCTTCTCACCGAGGAGTTCATTCTGAACCTTCTCCGTAGCAGGAATGCCGGACTGGACCAGATCATAGTTCATCTGCTCCTCGATACCGGATTTCCCCTTTCCTGTATAACCGACCGCATGGGCAAACAGATTGTCATAAGGGTAAACACGCTGCTCTTTCCCATCTTCATTCACGATCGTCTGTGCAAGAATCTCTCCATCCGAAGCATAAATATTCCCTCTTCGGTTCTGTGCATTGACGATCTGCTGCCTGTTATTATAGCTGTTATTGAACAGTTCCTCCTTATGAGAAACGCAGTAAAATACAAGGTACCCCATCATCACAAGGAAAAGCGCGGTGAATCCGACGGTTATCCCAATGATCTCAGGGCTCTTCTTCCTCGTATTCTTCCGTTTCTTCTCTTCTGTCTGCGCTTTTTTTCTTTCGCGTTCCACCATTTTTCTTTCCTCCGATCAGATACAGTCCCTGAATCACCGAAAAAAGCAGCAGCGTACTGAGCACACTGCTTCCGCCATAACTGATGAGCGGCAGAGTCACGCCCGTGAGGGGAATGAATTTGATTCCTCCGCCGATCGTGAGAAAGACCTGAAAAATATAAGTAATCCCGAGCCCAACGGCTGTCAGCCTGTAAAATCCCGGTCTCATGGACAGAGCAGTCTCCATAAACATCACGAAACAGCTAAGATAAATGAGAAGCAGACACAACCCGAACAGAAGGCCAAGTTCCTCTACAATCGCGGAGAAAATGAAATCCGTCTCCACATAAGGAATGGATTTCGGGCTGCCCTGATACAGTCCGAGGCCAAACAATCCGCCGCAGCCGATCGCAAACAATGACTGTGTGATCTGATAGCCCGCTCCGTCGATCACGCTCCAGGGATCACGCCATGCCTGTACCCTGACCTGCACGTGTGTAAAAAGACGCCATGCAAAATAAGATGCGAAACCGCCGCCAAAGACTCCTGCCGCCAGATATCTCTTTTTGCCGGATGCGGCATAGACCATAATGATATAGGTCACAAAGAAAATCAATGCACTGCCGAGATCTCTGGAAGCGACAAGGATCAATACATGCATTCCTGCAAGAAGTGCAGACAACGCTATATTCCAAAAGGAACACGATCTGTCCAGCAAAGCCGCCACAAAGAACACAAACACGATCTTGACAAATTCCGAAGGCTGAAATGCAATTCCAAAAACAGACCATGTAAGGCGGGATCCGTTCGTCACCGCCCCGGAGACAAGCACAATTCCCAACGCGGCGATTCCAATCACTCCGTAGATCCAGACAAAATCCTTCCATCGCTTTACTCTTACGATCAGTTCCGGCACGGCCAGCGCGATCCCGAGCGAGATCACCGCAATGATAAACTGTCTGACCGCCTTATCATACGAAAGCCGCGTCAGCATCACAAAACCGACTGAGAGCAGAAAACACATATTATTTACCACCAGACGGTTAGCTTTCGGATAGATCATATGATACAGCACGATCGTTGTATACAGCGCAATCTGCTGAAACAAAAAGAAAAAGAGAAGCTCCAGTTTCCCTGTTCTTACGTAGATTGCTGCAAAACAGGTAAAATGAACCAGAAACATAAATATATTCTGGCGGATATAGATGCCCTTTCTCTCCTCTTCCGTACGGAAACGAAAAGCCGCAAAACACTCATATGTGTAAAAGGAAACAAACAGCACAATGATGTATTTTGAAAATTCACCGATATATTGTTGCATAATTTATTCTCAATCCGCTCTCTACTCTGCCCCTCTTTTATAGTGCCCCTTTGTAAATGCATATTCCGGAGGATCTTCTCGGTAAGTTTTCTTCCCAGGTGAGGTTTCACTGTTAATTTCCCGAAGAAATCCCGAAAACCTCCGAAACACCTGACGTATTTCCTCTTCCGTCTCTGTTGTGAACGCTAATCTGGCACCGGAAGGATTCTCTGCGCATATGGATTTCCCATACCCATGTAAAGATAGAGGAACACTGTTATACAATACATTATAGCAATGCTCACAAACAGTATACACAGGAAATTGTACATGATACCGGTCTGTGAGCCAGACCGGCTCCCGATTCTGCATCCGTTTCTCATTGCTTTGCGTGCAAAATGATCCATTCTGCACGGAATTCATCTGCGCCAGGCATTCTCCGGCTGTCTTCCTCACACAGTTTGCCGTGACCATTAGCGGAGTCCTGCCATACACTTCAACCTCAACGCCACAGATTCCCATGGCATGCCAGTCCCTGCGATTCAATTCACCTGACGCCGTCTGAGACACACCGAGCTCCGTGAGGAACTTCTTTGACCGCGAATTCCATATATAAAGGCTGCTGTCTGCATGGATCATCCCTTCATATTTCTGCTCTTCCAGATAAAAAAGGCTCTCCAGATTACGGATCAGCACACCATCATAGACCGGGTTATTCAGAACACACTCTTTGAACTTTGCAAGCCACCCCTTATCACGGCTGCGCAGGATACGCGGCATGGCAGCAAATATTTGGCGGCCGTTTTTCGCCTGTTTCCAGTCTGAGAGTTTTGATGTATCAACCATGCATTCCGACTCAAGATACAGCCGGTCTATTATCTCTTCCTTCTCCACCGCGTCAAGCTGACTAATACGGTCAATTTTCACCGCAATGTATGTTTTCCCCCGATCCGGGTCGCTATCTGCACTTCCCTCAGATATCAGTTCCTGATTCAGCTGTTCCAGTCTGTCACAATAATCCGCTGGCACTTTCCGGCGGCTTTTCAATAAAAGTCTATCCTCAAGCGCTTTCAGTGCATCTCTGCGCAGATCATTCAGCGCCTTTACCGGCAGGAAACAATCCGGCTCCAATTCACATACGAGTTCTTCAAATACAAATGCAGTTCCGCCCGTCTTTCTGATCTGTTTCTCAACCGTTTCAACAGTAAGCGGCTGTTTCACCGCCTGCAAAACCTGCGTACCCTCCGTTCGGACAAGCGGCTCCCCTGTTCTTTCCACGTTCAGTTCAAGCACAGCCGGCTGGTCTTTGCGGAGGATCACTCTGCCATGGACAGGAAGCGTTAAAGGCTGTTCCAACCAGGTATTCCTGATGTCCTGCAGATACTGCTCATCCGCTTTGCAGTAGCTTGGCTTATCCGGTGTGATCATTTCCCTGCCGTTATGTCTATGATAATAGCCTTCCTGAATCTCGCTGCGGATATACAGATGTTTCAGCCTTTCCATATCTTCCGGCTCTACGCTCCATGACTGATCGGGTGCAGCAAAATACCTGTCGATATATTTCCGGTAAAGCGCCGTGACACCTGCCACATACTCAGGGCTCTTCATTCTCCCTTCTATCTTAAAGGAATCTATTCCCGCTTCAATCAGTTCCGGCAAAATGTTAAGTGTGCACATATCTTTTAAGCTCAACGGATAGCTTTCTTTATCTCCCCTCTGCCTCTCTTTCCCAATCCCGGTCACGGCGTAAGGCAGCCTGCACGGCTGGGCACATCTGCCCCGGTTGCCGCTGCGTCCGCCTAGCATGCTGCTGAACAGGCACTGTCCGGAATAGCAGTAACACATAGCACCATGGATAAAAGCCTCCACCGGAATATCCGCTTCCTGTCGGATTTCCTTGATCTCATCAAGCGACAGTTCTCTCGCCGGAACTACTCTGGACGCTCCCTGCTCCTTCAACAGTTTCGCCCCGTAACCCCCCGTGACAGTCATCTGCGTACTCACATGCAGCTCAAGCTTGGGAAACAATTCGCGTACAACATGGAAAACCCCAAAATCCTGTACAATGATACCATCCAGTCCTTCTTCATAAAACGGGCGCAGATACTCGGGAAGTTCTGCGAGTTCTTCCTGCCGCACAAGGGTATTGACGGTCAGATATACCTTCCGGTCAAATAAATGGGCATAACGAATAGCCAGGCATACTTCTTCATCCGAGAAATTATCTGCGTATGCTCTGGCTCCATATTTTTTACCACCTATATAAACAGCATCGGCACCTGCATGAATTGCTCCGAGAAAGCTCTCATAATTTCCTGCAGGTGCCAATAATTCTACTTGATACGTTCTGCTCATGCCTTTTTATGCTCTTTCAGTTCGGTCTCCATACGGACAATCTTCTTGGCATTTTCGTTGAGCTCCTGCTGAAGTCTTTTTACACTCTTTTCCGTAGTCTCCAGCTTCATCTGTGCTGCAATCAGCTCATGCTTCAGATCATAAATCTCTTTTTCCTTGTTGGTGATATCCTCCTCCAGAATGTCAATCTGCTTCTTCGCTTTGAAATAGTCATCTGCAATGTTCAATTGCAAAAGAACATTCTGCATATCAACAGACTGCCTTCTGAAGCTGTCAACCTTACCATATTCTGCAACCTTATTATTGATGTAAGAAGCTACCCGCTGCAGATATTCTTCACTTTCATAGCCGCTCAGCGTAAAAACCTTTCCGCCAATGATTACTTCCGTATCCGTTCTGGCTGCCATATGATTCCTCCCCACGTATATAACATCCGACAGTTGATTTTCTGCTCGCGTACATTATATCACATTATGTCGGATTTTCAAGGGTCTCCAGGATGGTGAGGATTTCCTCCATGGTTTTGCCGCCCAGGAAAGTGTGTGTCTCGTTGACGATCAGAACAGGTACTCTCTCAATCTGGTACTTCTTTACCAGTTCCGGATACAGTCTGGCATCGATCATCTGTGCGCTCATATCAGGATGTAGCGAAGCGATCCTCTGGCAGGATGTCACAACGTCCGCACAGTGATGACAGGCAAGGGAAACACAGATCTGCATATGTTTTTTACCGCCCAGTGCCATGATACGTGACTTCACCGCTTCCTCCAGCGGCTGTCCGGGACCTGCCACATTGTAAAGCGCCAGCACAAACGAATTGATTTCCTTGCCACCCGGAATTCCCGCAAAAGAGATTCCCGTGTAAGTATCTCCATCAACATACAAACCGAAGGAAGGAAACAGCCCCTCACAACGCTGTTCTCCTATAAGGGAAGAGTTATCCTCTTTCCCGTAAAGTTCCAGTTGTATCCTGTCACACAATCCTGCAACAGTTTTCAGGAAGCTTCCGAGCTCAATTCCTTTATCGTTATCCTCCAGGACCGCCTTGATCAGGACATCCCGTTCAAGTTTACCAAGTATACCTTTTAACTGCTCCTGCAATGCACTGTCTATCAGTGATGACTGTGCAGGTATCTTAGAAAAGTCTGTCATATTCTTATCCTCCTCGTATAACAGTCCCTATATCACAGCATCCCCACCAGATCAAGACTCGGTGTCAGTGTTTCCTCTCCCGGTTTCCACTTGGCCGGGCACACCTGATCACCGTGTTCCTCCACAAACTGTGCAGCCTGCAGTTTCCGAAGGAGTTCTTCCGCATTGCGCCCGATACCGAGATCATGCACCTCATAAGCCTTGATCTCACCCTTCGGATTCACGATAAAGGTAGCGCGCAGGGCCTGTCCTGCCTCCTCTATCAATACACCAAAAGATTTTGAAAGCTTCCATGCCGTATCTGCCAACATCGGATATTTGATCTTGCCGATCGTCTCCGAAGCGTCCGACCATGCCTTATGCACGAACTCACTGTCAGTCGAGACAGAATAGATCTCACATCCGAGAGACTGAAATTCCTCATAATGATCTGCCAGATCTCCAAGCTCCGTCGGGCACACAAAAGTAAAATCCGCCGGATAAAAGAAAAAGATACTCCACTGTCCCTCCAGATCCTTTTCCGTTATCTCCAATGTTTTACCTGCCTGATATGCCTGAACACAAAACGGCTCAATTTTTGTCCCAATAAGATGACCCATGATAATACCTCCTTTGATTCAATATAGTTATATTTTAATGTTTTTCCCGATTTTATACAAGAATTTTTCCATATTTTCCTTGTTTTCCCTTGCTATTTTTGTAAAAAATGCTATATAATATGATTACACTCATTCATCATTAAAGTCACTGACAAATAACTGTTTTCTCAAAACAAGGAGGATACTATGGCTGATAAATTGGATATCAAAAATATGAACGGCATGACCCAGAATGATGATAAGTCCTGCGGTCTGAATGATATGAACTGCGAGGGAGATACCACTCCCAAATCCGCCGGTCTCAATAACATGAACAGCATGACCCATGATGATGACAAATCCTGTGGTCTCAACGATATGAATTGTAATCAGTAAAGATCGATATATCACAAAGGGCTGTTGCGTGATAGCAACAGCCCTTTTTCATTATCCAAGCGTCACATCCAGTATCATCATCAACACAAATCCAAGCGCAAACAGGATCGTTCCGATATTGGAATGCTCCCCTTCCGACATCTCAGGAATCAGTTCCTCAACAACAACATAAATCATGGCGCCGGCAGCAAAGCTGAGCAAAAAAGGAAGCGCCGGAACGATCAGCCCCGCTCCCAATATCGTAAAAAAGGCACCGACAGGTTCCACCACACCGGAAAGCACACCATACCCAAAAGCACGCTTCTTGGAGACACCTTCCGAGGTAAGCGGCATCGAGATGATTGCTCCCTCCGGAAAATTCTGAATCGCAATTCCGAGTGCCAACGCCAGCGCCCCGGCAGCCGTCACATGTTTCTCTCCCGTCATCCACCCGGCATACACCACACCGACTGCCATTCCCTCGGGAATATTATGTAATGTCACGGCAAGCACCAGCATCGTTGCACGCTGCAGCCTGCTCTTAGGACCCTCTGCCTGGTCACTTCCCAGATGAAGATGCGGGATCACATGATCCAGAAGCAGCAGAAAAGCCATTCCTGCCAGAAAGCCGAGCGCCACCGGAACAAATGCAAAGGTTCCCATATGATCTGCGTTCTCAAGAGCCGGAATCAGAAGGCTCCAGAATGACGCCGCCACCATCACACCGGCTGCAAATCCCGTAAGCCCACGCTGCAGACTGCGGTGCATCTGTCCTTGCATAAAGAATACGCAGGCAGCTCCAAGTGAAGTCCCCAAAAACGGAATCAAGATTCCCATCCATATTGTCATGACTCTACCTCCGGAAATATAAGCCCGAAATGTTTGTATGTGGTTTCCGTCACCACACGTCCCCTCGGCGTTCTGTTAAGCAATCCGTTTTTGATCAGATACGGTTCATACACGTCCTCGATCGTACCGGCATCCTCTCCGATCGCCGCTGCCAGTGTATCAAGCCCGACCGGGCCACCTCCGAACTTCTCGATCATCGTCATCAAAATATTGCGGTCCACATGATCTAATCCCAGTTTATCTACATCAAGCAAATCCAGCGCCGTATTGGCGACCTGTTCCGTGATGATCCCATCATATTTCACCTGGGCAAAATCACGCACTCTCTTTAAGATACGATTCGCAAGCCTTGGCGTTCCCCTGCTCCGTCTCGCAAGCTCTCTCGCCCCGTTCGGATCAATCTCCACCTCCAGGACCTCTGCCGAATGCATTATGATTTGCTGCAATTCCTCCACCGTATAAAACTCCAGCTTGTGAATCACGCCAAAGCGATCGCGAAGCGGCGCTGTCAGCAGTCCGGCTCTTGTCGTCGCTCCCACCAACGTAAACTTCGGAAGCTCCAGCCTGATAGAACGCGCCGAGGCGCCTTTGCCGATCATGATATCAATGGCATAGTCCTCCATCGCAGGGTACAGGACTTCCTCCACCTGCCTGTTCAGCCTGTGGATCTCATCCACAAACAAGAGATCTCCTTCCTGCAGATTATTTAAGATCGCCGCCATCTCACCCGGCTTCTCTATCGCAGGACCGCTGGTCACCTTCAGATTCACACCCATCTCATTGGCAATGATTCCCGCAAGCGTCGTCTTGCCCAGACCGGGCGGCCCGTAAAACAGCACGTGATCCAGTGAATCGCCCCGCTGCTTTGCTGCTTCAATATAGATTTTCAGGGTTTCCTTTGCCTTTTTCTGCCCGATGTAATCCTTCAGATATTTCGGTCGCAGACTCCCTTCTATCTTGATATCTTCCTGCGTCAGATTTGTCTCAATAATCCGCTTTTCCATCTTTACCCCTGTCT
>CAMGRE010000081.1 GCA_946061355.1 uncultured bacterium
GTTTTACCGCAATAAGATGCTCTGTCTTGATGCAGAACCCAATGCGGCACACAAAAAGCTGGCGGAACTTGAGAGTGCCGGTAAACTCAAAGCGGTAGTGACGCAGAATATTGACGGGCTGCACCAGAAAGCAGGCAGCAAAAAGGTTTTGGAACTTCATGGAAGTGTGCTCAGAAATTACTGTGAAAAATGCGGGAAGTATTTTGACGCGGAATACATTCTGAACAATGAAGGCGTGCCGAAGTGCGATGATTGCGGCGGAAGCATTAAGCCGGATGTTGTTCTGTATGAAGAAGGTCTGGATCAGCGGACAATAACGGAATCCATAGAAGCTATCTCAGAGGCGGATATGCTGATCATAGGAGGCACCTCTCTCGTGGTTTATCCGGCTGCCGGACTTGTCGATTATTATCGTGGAAACAAACTGGTACTCATCAATAAATCAGTCACATCCATGGACAGTAAGGCGGATTTGGTGATTTCGGACAGTATCGGCAAGGTGTTTAGACAGATTGTTGTGTGAAAGGAGAATTGTGATGCCACAGGGACCGATGGATATCCAGGTGGGTGATATTTTAAAAATGAAGAAACAACACCCTTGCGGTTCGCATGAATGGGAAGTGCTGCGCATTGGAGCGGACTTTCGTTTGAAGTGTATGGGATGTGGACATCAGATCATGATCGCCCGCAGACAGGCGGAAAAAAACGTTAGAGAAATTCGTAAAAACTCTTGAAAACAAGGGATTTTTATGGTAACATATCACTCTGTGATATATTTTATTCCTTGCTCCTTACGCGTTAGGGGGCCAGAGACCAAAAGGAGGTAACTAGCATGAACAAGTATGAATTAGCCGTTGTTGTCAGTGCTAAAATCGAAGATGATGAAAGAGCTGCTGTTGTAGACAAGTGCAAGGCGCTCATCGAAAGATTCGGTGGAACAGTTACAAACGTTGATGAATGGGGTAAGAAGAAATTAGCTTACGAAATTCAGAAAATGAAAGAAGCGTTCTACTATTTCATCCAGTTCGATGCTGAATCCACTGTTCCCGCTGAGATCGAATCCCGTGTTCGTATCATGGACAATGTGATCAGATATTTGTGCGTTAGACAGGACGAGGCATAATAGAAAGTAGGTACGTATGAACAGAGTAATTCTTATGGGTAGATTGACAAGGGATCCTGAAGTGAGATATTCTCAGGGAGAGAACGCAACAGCGATTGCCAGATATACATTGGCGGTTGACAGACGATTTAACCGCAATGGTGACGAGAACAATACAGATTTTATCGGTTGCGTTGCATTTGGCAGACAGGCGGAATTTGCTGAGAAGTATCTGCGCAAAGGCGTAAAGATGCTCATTACAGGACGCATTCAGACAGGCAGTTATACCAATAAGGATGGCGTAAGAGTGTATACCACAGATGTTGTGGTGGAGGATCAGGAGTTTGCAGAGAGTAAGAATGCAGCCGGTTCTTCAGAAGGCGGTTACAATGCTCCGAACAGACCGGAACCCGCTTCGGCCGGTAATGGTTTTATGAATATCCCGGATGGGATTGATGAGGAGCTGCCTTTCAATTAGTGAGTAGATTTTGATAGGAGGTAAGCATCATGGCTTTCAATAAAACAGAGAAACCCGATGGACCGATGAAGCGTAGAGGCGGTATGCGCAGAAGAAAGAAAGTTTGCGTATTCTGCGGTAAAGACAACGTGATCGATTACAAGGATACAAACAAATTAAAGAGATATATCTCTGAGAGAGGAAAGATTCTCCCTCGTCGTATTACAGGCAACTGTGCAAAGCACCAGAGAGCACTTACTGTAGCAATCAAGAGAGCAAGACACATTTCTTTAATGCCGTATGTTTGCGACTAAGATGTAGTGACTGGAAACCAATTACCTGCGGGTGATTGGTTTCTTTCGTTGTGGTATGTTTTGATGAGGCTCTGACATGGACCGAAATAGGGAATCTGGGAAAATGAAAAAGAAATACGAGATGGATATGTGCAGCGGCTCTGTATTACAGAAGATGCTGCTTTTTGCGCTTCCCCTGATGTGTTCGGGAGTGCTTCAGCTGCTGTTTAATGCTGCAGATATTATCGTGGTTGGAAGATATGCCGGTGACAATTCTCTTGCAGCAGTGGGAGCAAATACTGCATTGATCAATCTGTTCACCAATCTGTTTATCGGATTATCGGTGGGAGCCAACGTGATCGCGGCACGGGAGTTCGGCGCGAAAAAGGAAGCAGAATTACAAAAAACAGTGCATACATCAATGTTGCTAGGCTTGTACAGCGGAATTCTTCTGGCCGTGCTCGGAATCTGCCTCACGGGCAGGATCCTGGTGCTTATGCAGACACCGGGTGAGATTCTGGCTCTTGCATCGTTGTATCTCAAAATATTCTTTCTCGGCATGCCGGCGTCTATGGTTTACAACTTCGGCAGTGCGCTGTTGCGCTCCGTGGGGGACACCAGAAGACCGCTCTATTATCTTTTGGCGGCAGGTGTGATCAATGTCATACTGAATCTGATTTTTGTAATTCCTCTCCGGATGGATGTAGCGGGCGTTGCACTGGCAACAATCATTTCGCAGTACATATCGGCAATTCTGGTCATAAGATGTCTGATGCAGGAAAAGAGCGCGATTCAGCTTAAGATGTCCGCATTGCGGTTTGATCTCAAAAAATTCAGTGCAATCCTTCAGATCGGTTTGCCCGCCGGATTCCAGGGAATCGTCTTTTCACTTTCCAATGTGGTGATCCAGTCCTCTGTCAATTTGTTTGGAGAGATTGTGGTAGCGGGAAACTCCGCAGCGTCAAACCTGGAAGGATTTGTCTATATAGCAATGAATTCTTTTTATCAGGCAGCGTTATCCTTTACCAGCCAGAATTATGGCGCCGGAAAAAAAGAGCGCATCAGGAGAATCTTATTCTGCGCGGAAGGGTGTGCTATTGTGACAGGACTGTCATTGGGATGGCTCAGCTATCTCTTTGGGGAGAGCCTGTTAAAGATTTATTCGTCCAATATGCAGGTGATTGAAGCGGGAATGGTCCGCATGGCGATCATAATGACGACATATGCATTGTGCGGTATGATGGATGTGATGGTCGGAATGCTCCGTGGGTTGGGATATTCCTTTATGCCCATGGTGGTATCGCTGATCGGAGCCTGTGGACTGCGGCTGGTATGGATTGCGACAGTATTCCGGATGCCGTCGTTCCATACCGTTTCCACAGTGTATCTGTCTTATCCTATTACCTGGATTATAACATTCCTGATCCATGTGATCTGCTACTGTATTGTGGGAAGAAAAGCAATTGCGCGCATTTCTTCCTAATCACGCTAAATCTGGAAGATAATCCCCGCAGCGGCAGCGGCAATGATATAGAAGATCGGATGCTTTTTGAATATTTTCAAAGTGATATATACTACGACCGCCAGAGCGATTGATTTCCAGGAAAAGAGGGAGAGCAGAGCTCCGCTGCTTTCAAAAGCCGGAATGTCGAGCAGTGTGATTTTTGCCACTCCGCAGCCGGCAGCAGCGATCAGAGCGGTGGAAGCCGGACGCAGACCATAGAACGCATCCTGCACATACCGGTTCGTCTTGAATTTATCCAGTATCTTGCTCACGATGATGATGATGACAATGGATGGTGCTACCAGTCCCAGCGGGCCGATAATGGAGCCGAGGATGCCGGCAGTGGTATAGCCTACGTAGGTACTCATGTTGACGCCGAGAGGACCCGGCGTGGATTCGGAGATTGCAACCAGTGTCGCGATATCATGTACGGTAAACCATCCCGTCTTTGCAGACATCTGATACAGAAAGGGCAGTGTGGCAAGACCGCCGCCCACGGCAAAAAGACCCGTCTTAAAGAATTCCCAGAATAATTGTAAGAGTGTTGTCAGCATGCTTTCCTCCTCCTCTCAACGAGTTTGATCACGATGCCGAGAGCACCTGCGCCCACAACAAAGAGGATGGTGGAGATATCGGTGAAAAAGGAACCGAAAAATACGCCGAGAGCAATAATAAATGCGGGCAGATTGATAATGGATTTTTTGCCCAGTTTGATCACGGAATCGAGGATCAGGACACAGACACAGGCGCGGATACCCGCAAGAGCGTGCTGTACCACTTCCAGTTCCGAAAAGTTTCGAAGAAACGCGGTAATGATCGTAATGATGATCAGGGATGGCGTAATGCATCCGAGAGTAGCGACAATACCACCGATATAGCCTTTTCGCTTATAGCCGATAAAGGTTGCGGTATTGACGGCAATGATGCCCGGTGTACACTGGCCAATCGCGTAATAGTCCATAAGTTCGTTTTCTGTTGCCCAATGACGTTTTTCAACAACCTCGCGCTGGAGGATCGGGAGCATGGCATAGCCGCCGCCAAAAGTGAAGCCGCCGATCTTTGCAAAGGTGAGAAACATATCCAGCAATTCTTTCATAGTGTTCACTCCTTTTCTCTGATTCCATATTATTATACGCCAATTATATGAAAAACAATAGAGCGGAAAACAAACAATTTGCCAATATTATCTATATTTATACAAAACCTCTTTTGAAATGACCGGATTATGGTATGGAATTTGGGGACAAAGAATGGTATACTAAGACTTAGTATCGTTCTGTTAATCATTTATGGGGATGAGATGGGAGTTATACGGGAGAACAAGATGAAAAAGAGGATTAAGATAAAGGGCAGACTTCGCATTTATCTTCAGGCTTCCCTGATTTTAGGAATTCTACTCACGTTTTTAAATATAGCGATCTATCTGCTTGATTTTCAGTCGGGGCTTTTGCTCACCTGCTTTTTGATATTTTATTTTACGGTAATTTTTGCGCTGATGTTTTACAATAAGCCCATTATCATGAATGAGCTGATCAGCTTTGCAACCCAGTATGGTCAGATACAAAAGAAACTGCTCCGGGAACTTGATATGCCTTATGCACTTCTTGATGAGAGCGGCAAGGTGATCTGGACGAACAGGGCTTTTGAAGTTGTGACGCATAAAGAGAAGGGCTATAGCAGATCCATTACGAATCTTTTCCCCGTACTGACCAAGGACAGGCTTCCGGCAGAGGAAGACGAGGTGCAGATGGATCTGGAATATGAGGACAGCGAGTTTACTGTCCGCATGAAAAAGATCCCGCTTACGGACATGGCTGCAAACAGCGAGATCTTTCAGGAAACAAATTATAAGGGGTATCTGATCGCGTTGTATCTCTATGATGAGACGGCATTAAAGATTGCCCTGAAGGAAAATGACAATCAGTCGTTGGCGATCGGTCTGATTTATCTTGATAATTATGAGGAAGCTTTGGAAAGTGTTGAGGAAGTGAGACGATCTCTGCTCACAGCGCTCATCGACCGGAAGGTAAATAAGTATGTTGCTTCGCTGGACGGTATCACAAAGAAGATTGAGAAGGATAAGTATATGGTGATCCTCCGCAAGGAATCGGTGATGCAGATGGAGGAGACCAGGTTTGATCTGCTGGAGGATGTGAAGACAGTCAATATCGGTAACGAGATGGCGGTTACACTCAGCATTGGTATCGGTCTGGATGGTCTGACCTATGCGCAGAATTATGAATTCTCAAGAACAGCCATTGATCTCGCACTTGGAAGAGGCGGGGATCAGGCAGTTGTCAAGACATCGGAATCCATCACATATTACGGCGGAAAGAGTCAGCAGGTGGAGAAAAATACCCGTGTTAAGGCAAGGGTAAAAGCACATGCATTGAATGAGATCATTTCCACAAAAGACAAGGTGATCATTATGGGACACCGTCTGGCTGACGCGGACAGTTTTGGCGCAGCAGTCGGCGTATACCGTATTGCCAAAGCTCTGAGCAGAAGAGCCTATATCGTTTTGAATGATGTGACGACATCCGTACAGCCGGTAGTGGATCTGTTCCGCGGCAACTCTGATTATGATGAGGATATGATTATTAACAGTGCAAGAGCGGTGGAGGAAGCAGAGAGCAATACCGTGCTGGTGGTGGTGGATGTCAATAAACCCAGTATCACAGAGTGCCCGGAACTCCTCAGACTGTGCAAATCCATCGTTGTACTCGATCATCACAGACAAGGTGCCGAGACGATCGAGAACGCGACGCTTTCGTATGTGGAACCGTATGCGTCGTCCACGTGTGAGATGGTTGCCGAGATCCTGCAGTATATCAAGGACGGGATCAAACCAAAGGCGGACGAGGCGGATGCGATGTATTCCGGCATCATCATAGATACGAACA
Source organism: uncultured bacterium (assembly GCA_946061355.1). Lineage (GTDB taxonomy): Bacteria > Bacillota > Clostridia > Lachnospirales > Lachnospiraceae > VSOB01. The sequence goes on from CAMGRE010000081.1 coordinate 6,260, forward strand.
ACTTTATGTCCAAAACTGGCGTGAGGACTTTTGAAGCGGCAGCTTATCTGCGAAGGAACGGTGCAGATGTAACCAGGGTGCGCAAACTATTCCGGGAGGATGTTCTGGAGTATAAGACGAAAGCGGACGCCGTGAGTCAGGCGGAGATCCATCGCGGCCATTATGCGATTTCCGTTTGTTCCAGTGAGGGAATTTCAAGTCCTACCGTGATCGGGGCACAGGCGGCCAATGAATTGTTAAACATCAAGGGAGTCAAGGCAAGCTTTATTCTGACTGATTTCCAGGGGAAGATATACGTCAGTGCGCGTTCCATTGATGAGGTAAACGTTCAGGTGATCATGGAGCGCCTGGGCGGCGGAGGACATATGAATATAGCAGGTGCACAGATCGAGGATGCGTCCATCCTCGAGGCAGTGAAGCTGATCAAGGATACGTTGAATAAGATGATAGAAGAGGGTGATTTATCATGAAGATTATTTTGTTGCAGGATGTGAAGAACGTAGGGAAGAAGGGCCAGATCATCGATGCGAGCGATGGATATGCGAGGAATTTTATCCTCCCCAAAAAACTTGGTGTAGAGGCGAACAGCAAAAATATGAATGATCTGAAGCTTCAGAATGCCAATGCAGAGAAAATAGCGAAGGAACAGCTTGAGAGCGCAAAGGAATTTGCAGCGCTTATGGAGACAAAAGAGGTTGTCGTTACGATGAAGGCCGGTGAGGGCGGAAGAGCTTTCGGCTCTGTCTCCAGCAAGGAGATTGCGCAGGCGGCAAAGGAACAGTGCAGCATGGAGATCGACAAGAAAAAGATTCAGCTTCCGGAAGCGATCAAAAATTTCGGTGTCTATGAGGTGACGGTAAAACTTCATCCGCAGGTGAGCGGGAAGCTGAAGGTAAAAGTACAGGAAGGATAAGGTAATGCCGGAAGAAGAAGCATTATTAAAAAGAGTGAAGCCCCACAGTATGGAGGCGGAACAGTCGGTGATCGCGTCCATGATCATGGATCGGGAAGCGATCGTGGCGGCTTCCGAGATTCTGCACGGGGATGATTTCTATGGGAAGCAATACGGGGTATTGTTTGATGCCATGGTGGAGCTTAATGATGAAGGCAAACCGGTTGATCTCGTTACACTGCAGGACCGGCTGAAGGAAAAGGATGTCCCTCCGGAGGTGAGCAGCCTGGAATTCCTCAAGGACTTGATGCAGATCGTTCCGACTTCGGCAAATATCAGATATTATGCCAATATTGTTGCTGAAAAGGCAACGCTTCGGAAGCTGATCAGTCTGAATGAGGAGATTGCCAATACCTGCTATGTGGGTAAGGAACCGCTGGAGGCAATTCTGGAGGATACCGAGAAACGCGTTTTTGATCTGGTGCAGAAGAGAAATGCCGGAGACTTTGTTCCTATTCGTGAAGTAGTTATGAATGCAATGAATAAGATCGAGGCTGCATCCAGGAATAAGGGAGTGGTCACGGGAATTCCGACCGGTTTTATTGATCTGGATTACAGGACAGCCGGTATGCAGCCGTCAGATCTGATTCTGGTCGCTGCAAGGCCTTCCATGGGCAAAACGGCGTTCGTACTTAACATTGCGCAGTACATGGCGTTTAAACAGAATCAGACAGTCGCGATATTCAGTCTGGAAATGTCAAAGGAGCAGCTTGTCAACCGTTTGTTTTCGTTGGAATCCAAGGTGGATTCCCAGCATATCCGTACGGGAAATCTGTCGGACAGTGAATGGGAGAAACTGATTGAGAGTGCCGGAATCATCGGGAAGTCAAATTTGATCATTGATGATACGCCGGGAATCAGTATACCGGAGCTTCGTTCGAAATGCAGGAAATATAAGCTGGAACACGATCTGAAAGTGATCATTATTGACTATCTGCAGCTGATGTCGGGAAGCGGCAGAGGGAGTGATTCCAGACAGCAGGAGATTTCGGATATCTCAAGATCCCTGAAGGCACTTGCAAGAGAACTGAATGTGCCAGTGATGGCATTATCACAGCTCAGTCGTGCCGTAGAGCAGAGGCCGGATCACAGACCGATGCTTTCCGATCTGCGTGAGTCCGGTGCGATCGAGCAGGACGCGGATGTTGTGATGTTCATTTACCGTGATGATTATTATAACAAAGACAGTGAGATGAAAGGTGTAGCGGAAATCATCATAGCCAAGCAGAGAAACGGTCCGATCGGCACGGTAAATCTCGCATGGCTGCCTGACTATACCAAGTTTGCAAATATACAAAAATAGATGAATGGAGAAACGGCCTGGTGTATGGAAGACAGGCTCCGCCGGACAAAATGGAATAAAAATGATACAAAAGAGGACAAGCACTAAATAAGTGTATGTTCTCTTTTTTGTACGCAGAGACACAGAAAGGAAGATTTTGAAAAAGGAGGTCAAAGCATGGAGCAGAAAAAGTATTTTATATCGGACGCAGCGAAGCAGGTCAATGTGGAGAGTCATGTTCTGCGGTATTGGGAAGAGGAACTGGAACTTCCCATCAAACGAAACAAGCAGGGGCATCGATTTTATACAACAGAGGACGTGGAGCGTCTGAAACGGATCAAAATGATGAAGGAACAGGGCTTCCAACTAAAAGCAATCAAAACGGCGCTCAAGGGGGAATGTGATGAGGCCGGACTGCCGGTAATCGGCAAAGTAATTGTACATCCGGAACGAAAGGAAGAGACAGGGATCACGAAAGCGGTTTCTCCGGACGAAAAGGCATTGCGGTTACAACTTCTCTTAAAAAATCTTATGTTGGACGCGATCCGGGAGGGAAACGAAGAATTCTGCCAGGTAATCAAGGAAAGTCTATTGAAGGAACTTGATTATCAGTTCCGTTTGCAAGAGGAGCGAGAAGAGGAACGTGAGACAAGACGGCAGGAGAAGGAAGAGGAGCATTTCAAAAAGATCGATGAGTTACTTCGGGAAAAATCAATTAAAAGCGAAAAAAAGAAAAAGCATTCATTTTTTTGAATGCTTTTTCCGGATCTTTACCTATTCAGATCTGATCAACCCTCAGAGATGGAACCTGTAGGGCAAGCGCCTGCGCAGGAACCGCAGCTGATGCACTTGTCAGCATCGATCTCAAATTTGCCGTCGCCCATGCTGATTGCACCAACAGGACACTGAGCCTCACATGCGCCGCAGCTTACACAACCATCGTTAATTACAAATGCCATAATAGAATCCTCCTTATTTCTACATCTGTTAGCGGAAACAAACTACAATTAGAGTCGGCTAATCGCTAACGTACTATCAATTTTCAGTAACATTTTAATATAAAACAGACATAAATACAAGTGGATAATTCTTGTTTTCACAGTTCTTTTATGAGATAATTATTTATAGCATCAGTGTAGGGAATATGGGAGAAATAAATATTTACAGAATGTCCGATTCGGACGTTATACAATAAGAAAATGAGAGTGAGGTAAGGAAAATGATTTTTTCAAAAAACAAGGCAGAGATGATCAATGCGGTAGCGGAGCTGAGGGAGACAGATTTTTCCAAAGACCCGGCATTGGCAGAGATTTACGGCAGACTGATCAAAGGAAGAAGACAGTTTGAAAATATTCTTGACAAAAATATCAAAGCCGTTATGCAGATCAGTTCTCTTGATCTTACCTTGAAGCACCATACGGAACACATGAAAGAGATAGCACACCATGTGGCGGAAGCGGCGGAAGGAATTTATGACGCTGCCAATGAATCCGCTTCTGTTGCGGTGCAGGTTAATCAACAGCACGAGGAATTGACAAATACGATCATCAGTGCGGCAGAGGAGACGGATCAGGTATACAAAAAAATTGAATCAGGGCAGAATGATCTGACAAGCATCAAAGAGTTATCCGGACAGACAATCCTTGAATCTGAAGAGATGAAGAAGGATCTGAATGAACTCTTTGACGTGATTGAACGGATGAATGAAGTAATTGCCGGAATCAACTCAATCTCTTCCCAGACGAATCTGCTTGCATTGAATGCGTCGATCGAGGCAGCGCGTGCCGGTGAAGCAGGAAGGGGCTTTGCCGTTGTTGCCGATGAAATCCGTTCTCTGGCGGAAGAAACTCAGAAAATGACGGCAAATATGGGCAAATTTGTTGACGGGATCAAAGAGGCGTCCCAAAAGAGTTCCAAAAGCGCTACAAGTACCATTCAGGCATTGGAGAGCATGACGGAAAAGATTGAAAATGTCTGGAAATTAAATGATGAGAATCAGCGGCATGTCTCTGCGGTAAATGAGTCGATCAGTTCCCTGGCGGCTGTCAG
>CAMGRE010000082.1 GCA_946061355.1 uncultured bacterium
GGTAGAGTTTATTCCGTTAAAAAAAGAAGAAACCGGAAACAGGCGGGAACAGGAGCAGGAAAAGGAGAAAACCTATCTGAGTAAAGTCTGCGATGTGCGGGAAGACGGAACTGTTGAGATCTATATGCCGATGGAGGGGACAAAACTGGTACTCCTTCAGACGGACAGTGAATACAGTGTGTTCTTTTACAGTGAGAACAGTATGTATCAGGCAGAGGTGAGAGTGGCTGAAAGGTATAAAAGCGGCAATATGTTTATTGTTCTGGTCGAACTCACCGGGGAATTAAAGAAAAAACAGCGCAGGGATTATTACAGGCTGAACTGCTCGATCGACATGCGGGACAGACCGCTCACAGAGGAAGAGAGAACGCTGATCGGAGGCGGACGCGCTGTCGTGGACATGGGCAAAATACCGTTTGATAAGAGCAGGATCGCTGACATCAGCGGCGGAGGGATAAGGTTTATCTCTTCTCACCGGTATGCGGTGGACAACTGGATCTTCTGCAGGTTTGTGCTAGACACCGAACACATAGTCTGTGCGAGGATACTGAGCTGTGAGCCGGTGGAAAACCGGATCGGTGAATATATGCACCGCGCGGAATATGTCGGGATGAGACAGGGGGAGCGCGAGAAGATCATTCGTTATATCTTTGCGCAGGAGAGAGAGATCAGACAAAATAGAATTGGAGAGTAGTTTCATGAAAAAAATTTTGGTTGTGGATGACTCTGCACTTATGAGAAGAATGATGTGTGATATAATCGAGTCAGATGAAAGATTTCAGGTTGCCGACAGGGCGACAAATGGTCTGGAAGCGCTTGATTTTCTCACCAAAAATACATATGACGCAGTCGTTTTGGACGTTAATATGCCAAAGATGACAGGAATCGAGCTGCTGGAGGAATTGCAGAAACGCAAAATTCAGGCAAAAGTGATCATGGCGAGTACCGATACGGCGGAGGGCGCGCAGGTCACGTTGGATGCATTGGAGCTTGGAGCAATTGATTTTGTTCACAAGCCGGAGAACGCTTTTGCTCTGAAGGAGGATTCCTTCCGGAAGAAGCTGATTAAGATTCTGGAAGCCGTCTGTGAGAGCAGGGCATGCAATTTTGGCAGGACACCCGTCCGGGACGAGGCACAGACCACCAGAAAAGTAGTGGAACTGGTTCAGAAACACTCCAGCACAGTGAACGGCAGTAAGATCATTGCACTGGCAAGTTCTACGGGAGGGCCGAAAGCATTGCATTCGGTGATTCCGAGACTGCCGGGGAATCTGAAGTGTCCCGTCGTTCTGGTACAGCATATGCCGGCCGGATTCACAAAATCGTTGGCGGAGAGACTGGATTCGATCAGTGAGGTCAAGGTCTCAGAGGCGGTGGACGGAGAAGTGCTGGAAGCTGGTCATGTTTACATTGCCCGTGGCGGAAATCACATGAATGTGGATATGAAAACCGGAGGGAAATATGTGATCCGCTATTCGGACGAGCCATCCAGAGAAGGCGTTAAGCCATGTGCCAATTATATGTATGAATCGCTGATCAACAGCAAATTTGATGAGATCATCTGCGTGGTTATGACGGGAATGGGCGCTGACGGAACCAAAGGAATCATCAATCTGAAGGAAAAGAAAAAAGTGCATGTGATTGCTCAGGAGCAGAGCACCTGCGCCGTGTACGGCATGCCGAGAAGTGTGGTGAATGCAGGCCTGGCAGATCAGATTGTTCCGCTGGAGCAGATTGCACAGGAGATTATTTTAAACGCGGGGGTAAAGTAGAATGGATGTAAGCCAATATCTTGAGATTTTCATCGATGAGACGCAAGAACATCTGCAGAACCTGAACACCCAGATTCTGGAGCTGGAGCAGGACACGGAGAATATGGATACCATCAATGAGATTTTCCGTGCAGCGCACTCCCTGAAGGGAATGGCCGGAACGATGGGATACAAGAGAATGCAGAATCTGACCCATGATATGGAGAATGTGTTCTCCGAGGTGCGTAACGGCAATATCAAAGTAAAAGCGAATTTGATCGATGTGCTGTTTCAGTGCCTGGATGCATTGGAAGAATATCTGGATAGTATCAAAGAAACTGCGGATGAGGGAACCAACGACAATGAGCCGTTGATCAAGCAGCTCAATGAAATCCTCACAAGCAAAGGAGAGGGCGGGGCACCTGAAGAAAAGCAGCCTGCAGCGCCGGCAGAGGAGAAGAGTGCAGCACCGGCTGCAGCGTCATCCGGCGATGGTGAAAAGTGGCAGGAGATTCCGATCGGGGACAGCGAAGCCAGCGTGATCGCACAGGCGCAGTCACAGGGAATGAACGTGTTCGGTGTAACCGTGTATGTACAGGATACGTGTATTCTGAAAGCAGCGAGAGCATTCCTTGTATTTAAGGCGGTGGAGGAACTCGGGCAGATCCTTCTGTCAAATCCGTCTGCACAGGATATTGAAGATGAGAAATTTGAAAACGATTTCAGCATTGTTGTGATCACGGAAAAGAGTCTGGATGATGTGATCAAGGCTTGTGAAAATGTTTCCGAAATACAGAAAGCCGTAGGCGGCGCGGTCAATCTGGACAATGCGGTTGCAGCTGACAGCGTAAAGGAAGAGGCTGAAGAAGTTAAAGAAACAGAGAAAGCTGAGGTGCCGGTCGAAGTGAGTGCGGCGCCCGCAGAATCGGCTCCTGCCGCAAAGCAGGAGAAGAAGCCGGCGGCAGCCAAGCCGGTTGTAAATCGTACCGTGCGTGTGGATATTGAGAAGCTTGATTCTCTGATGAATCTGGTCAGCGAGCTGATCATTGCCAAAAATTCACTGGTATCCATCACAAGCAATGCCGATCTTGGACATGAAGACACGGCATTTAATGAGCAGATCGAATATTTGGAGAGTGTTACGACGAATCTTCATGAGTCCGTCATGAAAGTCAGGATGGTTCCCATTGAGAGTGTCCTGCAGAAATTCCCGCGTATGATCCGCGATCTGCAGAAGAAGCTTGGCAAGCAGATGGAACTGTATATGACAGGTGAGGAGACAGAACTCGATCGTACCGTGGTGGATGAGATTGGTGATCCACTGATGCATCTGCTGCGTAATTCGGCTGATCATGGTCTGGAGAGTGCAGAGGTACGTAAGGAGAGAGGCAAGCCGGCAGTAGGAGAAATCCATCTGGATGCATATCAGGATGGCAATAATGTCATCATTGAGGTCAGCGATGACGGTAACGGTATCGATGTGGAAGCAGTGAAGAAGAAGGCGATCGAGCGGAACGTGATCACACCGGAGCAGGCAGAGAACATGAGTGACAAGGAGATTGTAGATCTGTTGTTCCTGCCAAGCTTCTCGACCGCAAAACAGGTTACGGATGTGTCCGGCAGAGGCGTTGGTCTTGATGTCGTGAAATCCAAGATCGAGGCTCTGAGCGGTGAAGTTTCCGTCAAGACAAAGTACGGAGAGGGAAGCACATGGACGATCAGGCTGCCGCTTACACTGGCGATCATTCAGGCACTGATGGTTGTTGTGGGTGATGAGAAGTATGCGATCGCGCTCGGATCGATCGAGACACTTGAGGATATCACTCCGCAGGATATCAAGCTGGTTGAAAATAAGGAAGTTATCAACCTGCGTGGTTCTGTCATTCCGCTGATCCGTCTGGATGATGTATTACAGGTGCCTAACAAGAGAGAGAACAACGGAGATCTTGTTGTTGTTATTGTGAAGAAGGGTGATAAGCTGGCAGGACTCATTGTGGACGAACTGATCGGACAGCAGGAGATTGTTATCAAGTCTATGGGTAAGTTTATCAGCAAATGCAAATTTATCAGTGGTGCAACGATCCTTGGAGACGGTGAAGTGGCATTGATACTGGATGCAAATGCTCTGATTTAGGAACAAACAGGCAAGGAGGATTACACATGGACGCATTAAAAGTTAATAATAAAGTTCAGATGAATGAGGACGGTTATTCAGAACCGGTGATTGTACAGTTTATTGTGGTTAAGATCGGTGAGGAGCAGTACGGGATTAATATCAAATATATTGAGAATATCGTGCGTATGCAGCATATTACCAGAGTGCCGCAGGTGCCTGCCTATCTGAAGGGCGTGATCAATCTGCGCGGCGAGGTGATCCCGGTGATGAGTCTGAGGCTCAAGATGGGACTTCCCGAGGATGTGGAGACAAAGGCCAGCAGAATTATCATCATTAAGATGGAGCAGCATGGCAACATTGGTCTGATGGTGGATGAAGTCAAGGAGGTTGTCAATCTGGAGGAAGATCAGATTGAGAAGGTTTCCTATGGCAGCAGAGAAAATTCCGAGAGCTTTATCCTCGGGATCGGCAAGTACGAGGGCGGCCTGATTTCTCTCCTGGATCTGAATGTGACAGTTCTCGACAGGGAGAATGTATAACCGTTAATTAAAATGAATCCGGAAGGTAAAAGTATGGAAAAAGAGATAACATTAGAGACAATGTCCGAGGAATATTTCGATGTTTTGAAGGAACTGGGAAATATCGGAGCCGGAAATGCAACCACTGCGTTGGCTCAGCTTTTAAACTGCAAGGTGGACATGCAGGTCCCGCAGGTCAGACTGCTTGATTTCAAGGAGCTCGGTGCAGCGATCGGCGGTGAGGAAAGACTGGTGGCAGGCATTTATCTTGGTGTGGAGGGAGATATCACAGGTCACATTATGTTCTTTTTGGAGAAGGGGTCGGCAAGACATCTTGTCTCCAAACTGATGGGAATGGAACTGGCGGGAGAAGAGTTCAGTGAAATGGAAATATCCGCACTGAAAGAGATCGGCAATATCATTACGGGAGCTTATCTGAATTCCCTTGCAACCATTACGAATATGATGATCTATCCGTCTGTTCCCGATATCTGCATTGATATGGCCGGAGCAATCCTGAGTGTACCGGCGATTGAGTTTGGCGCGATAGGCGACAAGATCCTGATGATCCAGACGCGGTTTCTGGACGATACGGATCTGGAAGGATATTTTATCCTTGTTCCCGATCTGGAATCTTACGGTAAGATATTGCGATCGTTGGGAATGGCGTAGGAACTGTTTTGTGACGAAGGCGTCATATCCGAAGCGACATGGCGAGTATCAATTTAGGAAGAAGCTTGGGTAAGGGTAATGAGTGAGATAATTAAGGTAGGAATGGCGGATTTGAATGTATGTGTCGCCCCAAACGGTATCACCACGCTGGGACTTGGTTCCTGTGTGGGAATTGCACTGCGTGATCCGGTCACCAAGATCGGCGGTCTGGCGCATATCATGCTGCCGGACAGTACATCAATCCGTAACAATACGAATATTCCGAAATTTGCGGATACCGGGATCGAGGAACTGGTAAAGCAGGTTGTGGCAAAGGGTGCCAGCCGTTCACGCCTCGTGGCGAAGATCGCCGGCGGAGCGCAGATGTTTGCGTTCCAGACAAAGTCAGACATGGTGCGGGTCGGAGAGAGAAATGTGGAAGCGAGCAAAAAGAAGCTTCGGGAGTTGAAAATCCCCATTTTGGCGGAAGATACCGGTAAGAATTACGGACGAACCGTTATTTTCTATCCTGAAACGGGTGATTTCATCATACGTGCCGTGGGCAGGGCAGAGAGTGTGATATGAAGAGGAAGATGTTGCCTCTTATCATTATGCTTACTGCCGGGGCAGTAGTCGGCATTGTGACGTATATCATGCATTATGAACTGGAGATTTTTCTGGAGATCCTGTTGGCGGTTCTTCTCGTGTTTTACATCGTTGGCTGTCTGATCAAAAGGACGTTGGATTCGTTTGATCAGGCGGAGGAGAAGGGCGGAGAATTGTCTGATGAAGGTGAAGTGATTGAGAAGGAACCTGAGGAAGGCAAGGAGCAGGAAGAGACGGAAACGTCCGGCGAGGAAGGCTGAAACTAACGGGCGGAGGTTATCATGGACGAAGCAGGCAGAAAGAGATTGTGGGATGACTATGCACGAACCCGGTCTTCGGAAGTCAGGGAAAAAATCATTCTGGAATATGCACCGCTTGTAAAAGTGGTTGCCGGAAGACTCAGTATGTATCTGGGGAATAATGTGGAGTATGAGGATCTTGTCAGTTATGGGATTTTTGGACTGATCGATGCCATTGACAAATTTGATTTCATGAAAGAAATCAAATTTGAAACATATGCCAGCCTGCGGATCAGGGGAGCAATCCTTGACCAGATCCGCAAAATGGACTGGATTCCCAGAACCATACGCCAGAAACAGAAAAAGATCAACGCAGTGATGCGCGATGTGGAGACGAGATGCGGGAGGCCGGCAACGGACCGGGAGATCGCGGAGGGACTCGGGATCACGGAAGATGAATATACCGACTGGCAGTCCCAGATGAAGATTACCAATCTGGTTTCCCTGAATGAATACATAGAGCAGGGGAGCGACGTTTCCAATGAGAAAAGCACCAATGTGTCGAGGCATTTTGACAGTCCCGAGAAAACCGTGGAGAAGAGCGAACTGGCAGAGATGCTGAAAAATGCGCTCACGCTCCTTACCGAGAAGGAAAGGCGTGTCATCGAGCTGTATTACTATGAGGAGCTGACCATGAAAGAAATCAGTCACATTCTTGAGGTGACGGAATCCAGAGTATCACAGCTCCATACCAGGGGATTACAGAAGATGAAGACAAAGATGGGAGATTATATGGATTTCCTGTCAGATATATAGCGTGTCGGTCATACAAAGGGGAAAGTATATGAATGGATATTTTCGCGTATACAATGGGGAAGAACAGACAAGTGTCATGTTGTATCCCGCAGATAAGGATGGGGAACCGCTTGATATCAATGAGGTAGTTGATTATCTGGGATTTCGCGGGATTGCGTATGATCTCTCGGCAATCCATGCGGCAGCCAAGAAACTGCGCGATGAGCCTTTGGAAGTCAGACTTCACGAGGGAAAGGGCACGCCGGAGCAGGAAATGATGAAAGTCAGGATTTCCAGTGACGATATGGCGGCATATGTGCGGTTTTATGCGCCGTCTAATGATGGAGCCGTGATGGACAGATCGGAGATTATAAACGATCTGAAATATCGCGGCGTTGTTTTTGGTGTCATGGAGGAGGCATTGGATGCTTTCCTCAAAAAGCGGGAATACTGCAAAGAATTCCAGATTGCCCAGGGGAAGGAAAGCGATAAAGGCGAGGATGGAAAAGTTGACTACAAGTTTAATACGGATGCCAGAATCAGGCCCACGTTGCTGCCGGACGGAAGTGTGGATTTCTTCCATCTCAATACGGTGAATAACTGCAAAGAGGGAGATCTGCTGGCAAAGCTGATTCCACCCAGACCGGCGGTTCCGGGGACAAATGTGAAGGGGCAGAATGTTCCCGTCACACAGCCCAAACCAAAGGCCTTGCGATTCGGCAAAAATGTGCGCATCTCCGAAGATGCAAGTGAGATCTATGCGACAGTCAGCGGACATATTGAACTGGAAGGAGAGAGGGTATCCGTTTCGGATGTCCTGATGTTGACCAATGTGGACAATTCCACAGGAGATATTGATTATTTCGGAACCGTTCAGATCAGTGGAAATGTGTGTGAGAATTTTACCGTGAAGGCCGGCGGTGATGTGGTTGTGGACGGTGTGGTGGAAGGTGCCACAATCGATGCCGGAGGCAATGTGATCATAGTCCGGGGCATGAATGGGATGGGAAAAGGAGTCATTCGGGCCGGTGGAAATGTGGTGTCAAAATTTTTTGAGAATGCCTCTGTAACATCGGGAGGCTATGTGTCATCGGATTCCATCATGCACAGTACCGTGACCGCACGGGATACCATCTGTGTGGGCGGCAGACGCGGCAATATTATCGGCGGACGTGTGTGCGCGGCCTGCGGTATTGAGGTGAAGAATCTGGGAGCTGCAATGGGAGGCGACACGATCGTCGAGGTAGGCGTGGATCCCGGTGTTAAGAAGAGAGCTGCGGAACTGCAGAAGGAGATTATGGAGAATACGCAGATCATCAAGCGTGCGCAGCCGATCCTGAGCAGTGCGGTGGAAAAGCTGAAAAAAGGGATGAAATTGCCTGACGATCAGACAATGTATATCAAAAATCTGAATAAGGTGTACAATGCCAAAAAGCAGGAGATTGAAGCTGCCAGCTCGGAGCTGGAGATCCTCAACCGGCAGATTGAGAGCGGAGGCAATGCGGCTGTAAAGGTGTATGAGGATGTCTATGCCGGTACACGGATCGTGATCGGTGATGTCTCCATGGTTGTAAAGGCGAATGTGTGCCATTGCCGGTTTGTCAGGGAACGAGGCGATGTGAAGATGCAGTCGTTTTGACGGAAAAGGGCGGTGACGGATATGGCGATCGGACCGATAGAAATGAACGGTATCATTTCGAGAACACAGGATTATTCGACGATCAAACAGAATGAAGACAATAAGGGTCTGGTCCAACAGCAGGCATTTCAGAATCATTTTGAGAAGGAGTTGGATGCCAGATCCCGTCAGGTGACGCAGGGCGATAATGCTCGCAAGGGTGAAGGAAAGGCGGACGCCAGGGAAAAAGGAAGCGGTGAATATGCCGGAGACGGCGGACGCCGGAGAAAAAAAGAGAACAATACAGGCGGAAAGGTAATCATCAAAGGAAGACAGTCCTTTGATGTGAAAATTTGAGGAAATGGGTATGACGGAAGTAGTACTGCTTGTGCTTGGCATCATTGTGTTTGCGGCAAGTTTTGTGATCCCGGAGCGGAAACGGGCACTGAAGGAGGAAGACAGGAGTCTGGGAGAGGCGCAGATCCGGGAACTGGTGGAGAAGCAGATGCAGGATGCAAAAGAGCGTGTGTCCGATATGGTGGATGAAACCATTACATATGCTGTGGAGAAGACGGAACGCTCTATGGAACGGCTGAGCAACGAAAAGATTATGGCGATGAACGAGTATTCGGATACTGTCTTGGAGACGATACACAAAAGTCATGAGGAGGCAGTATTTCTTTATGATATGCTCAGCAACAAACAGGAAAATCTGCAGGAAACGGTAAATCAGGCAGAACTTCGTGTAAAAGAAGTGAAAGCCGGGGCAGAAGAACAGGAGAAGGAAAAGCAGAGTCCGGCAAAACAGGCCGGTGAGAAGCGGAGCGCAACAAAGTCCGGTGCGGACAGACAGAGCGCGCCAAAGCGGGAAACAGGAAAGCGTAAGGCTGCAAAAACGGAAAAAGATGTCCGGGACAGCGAAAAGCAGCAGGCTTTGGAAGAAAAAACAGAAGAGAAGGCTTCTTTTACGCCGCTTGCGCCTGAGATTTCGTCAGAACAGCCGGTGAATGCAAATGTGGATTTCCCGACGGAGAAAAAGACTCCGGAGATTGCACTTTCCTTTGCACAGGCAGGAGACGGCGGAAGGAACAATAACGAAGCGATTCTTGCGTTACACAGGGAAGGAAAATCCAATATGGCAATCGCCAGAGAACTGGGGCTTGGAATCGGAGAAGTGAAACTGGTGATTGATTTATACAAGGGAATGTAGACGGAAAGGCTTGTGTCAGGATGAGATTAAAATACTATTTGCGCGGACTTGGTATCGGTATCGTGGTGACCGCCGTGATCATGGGAGTGTCCGCTGATCGGCAGAGGCCGGCTATGACAGAGGAACAGATCATTGCCAGGGCAAAAGAACTGGGGATGGTGGAGCAGGAAGGGATTCTGGCAGAGATTGTAGGGGAATCCGCAGCAACGGATAATCAGAAGGAGGCGCCAAAAGCAGAAACACCAAAGGCTGAGACGCCGAAACAGGAAGAAGTAAAGGCGGAAACAACGCAGACGGCAGAGCCGAAGGCCGAAGCACTGAAGGAAGAAACAGCAAAGACCGAAGCACCGAAAGAAGAAGCAGCAAAGACCGAAGCGCCGAAGGAAGAAGCAGCAAAGACCGAAGCGCCGAAGGAAGAAGCGGCAAAGACTGAGACACCGGAGCCGGAAGAAACGTCAAAGCCGGAGAAAGTACAGAAGACTTCCAGCGTAGTCGTATCCATCTATCCCGGTGAGGGATCTTACACAGTGAGCAGAAAGCTGGCGGCACTCGGACTTGTGGAATCCGCAGACATTTATGACAAGTTTCTGTGTCAGAACGGTTATGACAAAAAGCTGTGTACAGGTAATTACACCATCACAGAGGGAGCAACAGCGGATGAAATTGCCAGGATCCTTACGAAACGTCAATAAATCCGCATGAAACATTGATAAAGCACTTGCCAGAATTTTTTCCATGTGCTATAATTTCAACGTTGTGACCAAAAAACACGCATATGGATTCGTTGCCGGTGTCTCTTAACGCGGGGATGGCAGACGGAGAGGAAATATGCGGAAGCAAAGAACCAAACGGAGGTAAAGAAAATGAGCGTTATTTCAATGAAACAGTTATTAGAGGCAGGTGTTCATTTCGGACATCAGACAAGAAGATGGAACCCTAAGATGGCTCCTT
>CAMGRE010000083.1 GCA_946061355.1 uncultured bacterium
TGTATTCAAACAGTATCTGTCCGAATGTGTCTGGGTGCTGCTGGTATTGGTGGTATATTGGCTTTACCGTGAGCGAAAGATCACGTTTCGCCCGGTGATTTTACTCTATATGATTTTTATCTGGGGAGCAAATCCCGCCTGTTTCCTGATCGGCGGGGTGCTTGCCTGCGAGTTTATAGAGGGAGTGGTGCAAAAGGACCGCGCGCAGGTTCGTAACAGTCTTTTCATCGGCGCAGGTGTGTTCGTCAGCTTTGTGACATACTATTTCTACTGGCTGCGTCCAACGGCGCAGAGCGGTACAATGCAGGCATACTGGGGAAATGCGGATTTCCCGCTGATTCCTAAGAGTATTGAGGATCTGAAGATGGCAAATGCCATGCTGTATGATGTGTTTATCACGTTTCGTGAGGCCAGGATCTTTATCATGGGACTGGTGCTTGCAGCATTTGTGATCGGGATCATTCTGGAGAAGAATCGTTACTATATGGTGCTTGCCATGGGATTTCTTATCACATTGTTTGCTTCGTTCATTCACATGTTTCCGATGGCGGACAGGCTGTGGTGTTTCTCCTATCCGCTGTTTGTAATCCTCTCGTTCAGCGCGATCGACAGAATGATGGGGAAAAAGAGCGGCGAACTGGCGGCGGTTGTGCTAATGTTCGTGCTGATCCTGACCAACAACGGAATTCTGGTGTACCGTCATGCGGAGAACGTATATTGGGAGGGTGAAGAAGCAAATCCTAATATTGCCTATGTGCAGGAGCATATACAGGAAGATGAAAATATGTATGTATATTATCAAAGTATTCCTGTAGTGAAATATAAGATCGGCTACGATACCGATAAGATCGGCGATGTGGCAGAGGACAATATCATGTGGGGCGCCGATCTTCCGAGCAAGGAGACCGGGGAAGAGGATATCCCCAAAGTACAGGCAATGGAGAAATGCTATATCATGGCATCCCATGCGCCCGCGGAGCGGATCAATCCGCTGTTGAATGCTCTGCAGGAATCCGGCAATCTGGAGATCGTGCAGAATGAACATGAGACGCCGCTGTATTACTATACTCGCAACCCTCAGGATATGAAGACGGGTGTCTCCTACGAGATGACGGAGTATGAGGAGGAGGACGGGATCTGCTATGTGACGATCCGCGTGACGAATACCGGGGAAAGCTACATCAATACGGAATTTGACAATGTGACGGTTGCATGCAGGCAGCGGGAGGATATCGGCACAAATCTGTGGGGCAATCTCGCTCCGGGACAGTCCTTTGACATGCCGCTCTCTTTCCCGTGGAATGATGACACATCCGTCACGTTACAGCTTCGCAATGGGGACAAATACTGGTATGATGAGCTTGGTTTTGAACCGATCACGATTACCAGAGAGGGAGAAGCGTTATGAGTTTTACATCATTGTCCTTTTTTATCTTTTTGCCGATAGTGCTTCTGGTGTATTTTGTGATTCCGAGGAAGTGGCGGACAGGCTGGCTGCTGCTTGCCGGTCTCGGCTTCTATCTGAATTTCCACCCGAAATACCTTCTGGTGATCGTTTTTTCCACGGTGGTGTCTTATCTGGCGGGATGCAGGTTGGAATCGCTGAATGGGCAGCAGGAAAACGGTGCCCGGGGTGGCGCTGTGGATGACGGCGTGGCAGTCACAACCAGGAAGCGCCGGACGGTTCTGATCCTTGGCATTGTGATTGTTACGGCGGTTCTTGTATTTTTTAAGTATACGAATTTCCTGCTGGGGAATGTGAATAAGCTTCTCGGGCTGGCAGGTGTTGACTATTCCGTGCAGCCGTTCTCGTTTGTGCTACCGGTGGGATTATCCTATTATACGTTCCAGGTGATCAGTTACATTGCAGATGTCTATCACGGCAAGATTCGTGCGGAGAAAAATTTCCTGCATTATGCGCTGTATGTATCCTTTTTCCCTAAGGTGATCTCGGGACCGATCGAGCGCGCCGGCGATTTTCTGGAACAGGTGAAGGAGTGCCATAACTTTAATCTTTGGAACGCGAAGCGTGTGCGGGACGGGATTGTCCTGATGCTTTGGGGATATTTCCAAAAGATGGTGATCGCGGACAGACTGGGGATCCTCACCGGACAGGTCATGGATCATTTTGAGGTCTATGGAACGGTGGAACTGTTCGTGGCGATGTGTGCTTTTTATCTCCAGCTTTTTGCGGACTTTGCAGGATATACGGATATTGCACTGGGGCTGGCAAAGGTTATGGGCTTTTCGCTTCAGGACAATTTCCGGTCGCCCTTCTTTGCGAAGAGCATCCGGGAATATTGGACAAGATGGCATATTTCCCTGAGTACATGGCTGCGGGATTACATTTACATTCCGCTTGGCGGCAACAGAAAGGGGAAAGCGCGCAAGTATGTCAATATCGTGATCACTTTTCTGCTTAGCGGATTGTGGCATGGAGCCGGTTGGAATTACGTATTCTGGGGGATGCTTCACGGAATCTATCAGGTGGCGGAATATCTGATCCAGCCTGTGGTGGATAAGGTCAACGCGGCATTTCACACGAAGACGGAATCGTTCAGTTATGGATTCCTTCGGACGGTAAAGACATGGTTTATGGTAGCGTTGGCTTACATTTTCTTTAAGGTTCCTTCCGCCGTGGACGGCTTCCGGTATATCGGACGCATGCTTACGAGGTGGAACCCGTGGGCGATATTTGACGGCACTTTATATACGCTCGGAATCAGCGAGAAGTATTTCCACCTGATGCTTTGGTTTGTGCTTCTTATGTTTGTGGTGGAATGGATGCGGTATCGGAAGGAAATGAAGCTGGATGTCTGGCTCGCGGGACAGTGTGTCTGGTTCCGGTACGGCGTGATGATCGCTCTTTTGCTTGGCACCATCGTATTCGGTGCGTATGGGCCGGCCTATGATGCGGCGAACTTTTTGTATTTCCAGTTCTGACATAGTTCGGATCGGACGGTTTGGTGAATGGCTCTGAACGGGACAATGAATATGAGGATAAGATTCATGAATAAGAAATGGTTGGGAACCATACGGACTGCAGCCGGAATCCTGGTGTTTCTGGTGATTTTTGCAGCGCTGTTCCTGTCGCTTCAGAATACTTTAAAATTAAAAATGGGTCATCGAGGAACGGATTCCGTCAAGGGATTCTATGAGGAGGAAGAGGACTCTGTGGAGGTGCTCTGTCGCGGCGCGAGCACTGCGTGGTGTACGGTGGATCCCCTTGTGCTATATGAGGAGTATGGGATTGCTGCTTACGACTTTGGAAGTTCTGCACAGCCTTTTGAACTGACGGCAGCCTTTCTCGAGGAGGCGTTCCGGACACAGCATCCCAAAGTGGTCTGTCTGGAAATGCTGAGTCTTTGCAAGCCCTTTGAGGAAAAGAATGCGGAGAATCTGAATTACGGTCTGACGGATTTGCGTTTTTCGCCGGTAAAGGCAAGACGGGTATCGGAGATGTTTCCGCAGGATAAAGGCAAAGCAGCTTCTTATCTGATCCCTATGGTGCAGTATAAAGACCGCTGGCAGGAGCTGGAGAAGAATGATTTCATCGGAGAATATGAGAGCTACGCCAATTATGCCAAGGGTGCATACACGCCGGACAAAATAGCCGATGCACCGCTTGATTTCACATATTACTTTGAAAATACAGACGCTGAGGCGGCACAGATCCCGGAGCGCAACCGTGAGGTCTTTGACCGGATGGTGCAGCTCTGCGAGGAGAATGGCGCAGAACTCCTTTTGTTTAAGGCACCGAACGGTGGCTGGACGATGGAGGAGACGAAGGCGGTGGAAGGTCTGGCGGCGGAATACGGACTGCCGTTTGTGAATTTCTTTGATCTGCTCGATACGCTTCAGATCGATCTGCAGCAGGATTTTAGGGACAACAGTCATTTTAACAGGTATGGTTCCGCCAAGGCGTCAGCCTATTTCGGACAGTACCTCAAGGAGCATTATGAACTTGCGGATTACAGATTTGATGGTACGGAGAATTCATGGGATATCGCGCTTCGAGACAGAGCGCACGACCGGGCAAACGAAGCGCTTGCGAAGACGGATAATCTGGCGGAGTATCTGGGGAGGCTGTCATATCAGGGCTATACGGTCATCTATTCCGTGACCGGGGACACGACGGGAAAGGAAGAATTCCTGCAGGGACTGGCGGAGAGCTTCGGACCGGTGACTCTTGAGGATATGCAGGCCGGAGTTACCTTTGCCGTGGTGAACGGCGA
The DNA here is from genome assembly GCA_946061355.1 of uncultured bacterium. Classification (GTDB taxonomy): domain Bacteria; phylum Bacillota; class Clostridia; order Lachnospirales; family Lachnospiraceae; genus VSOB01. The sequence continues at coordinate 4,236 of CAMGRE010000083.1, forward strand.
GTGCAGGCCGGAGCTTGTCTGCACCGGAAATCAGACGGCTGATTCTGCACGTGCCGGAAGCCGGATGGCAAAGCTGGATCTCGGTATCGGTGACGTGGTGGAACTCACTCCGTACAGTATTACTTATGATCATAAGATGTATAATATGGTTGATAACGGAATCGTCATATTGGTTTATGATAACGAATGGAACAGGCTGGTGGATATCGCAGGCTTTGACTGGAATAACGGAGGCGCATGTGTGAGGGATGAGTGAACCGATTCGTATCCTGCAGGTGCTTGGCAGGCTGGACAGAGGCGGGGCGGAGACGATGATCATGAATCTCTACCGTCACATGGACAGGGAGCAGCTTCAGTTTGATTTTGTCATACACACGGAGGATGTGTGTGATTATACGGAAGAGGTTTTGCAGCTTGGCGGGAGGATTTATTCCGTGAAGCCTTTCTGTGCGTCCACGGCGCTTGCTTATAAAAAACAGTGGCGCCTTTTCTTTAGAGAGCATCCGGAGTATCATGTCATACACGGGCATATGCGCAGTACGGCGTCGCTGTATCTGGCGGAGGCGAAGAGGGCAGGGCTTGTGACGATCGTGCACAGCCACAACACTTCTTCCGGCAGCGGGATCTCGGCTGTGGTGAAAAATGTGCTGCAGTATCCCCTGCGCGATCAGGCGGATTATCTGTTCGCCTGCGGCAAAAAGGCGGGAGAGTGGCTCTATGGGAAGAAAGCATGTGACGGTCCGCGGTTTCGATTGCTGTTAAACGGGATCGAGACGGATCGTTTCCGGTTCCTTGAGGCGATGCGCGAGGAGAAGCGTAATGAGCTGGGAATCGGAGCGGATGAGCTGGTCTTCCTCCATATCGGACGGATGGAGGAGCAGAAAAATCAAAAGTTCCTGTTTCAGATCATGAGAGAGATTGCCTGTATGAGCGGGAAAAGCGTGTCGTGGGAAGGTCAGGAAAGCGTGCTGCGGGAAGGTCAGGAAAGCGTGCTGCGCAGAGAATGGAAAGCTGTCAGGTTGCTGCTCTGCGGCTGCGGGCCGCTCGAGGAGGAACTGAGAGCGCAGGCGGCAGGGGACGTGGTCTTTCTGGGTGTCCGGGACGATATCCCCGCGCTGATGATGGCGAGCGATGCCATGATCTTTCCCTCTCTGTTTGAGGGGTTGCCGGTGACGCTGGTAGAGGCGCAGGCGGCGGGGCTGCCGGTGTTAATGTCCGACACGGTGACCAACGAGGTGATCCTGACCGATCTTGTGCAGACGATGTCCTTGCACGAGGATGCGCATTCCTGGGCACAGAGGGCGCTTGAGATGGCAGAGCAGTCGCCGGATCGGAGTAGTTACGCGCATCAGGTCCGCTCAGCCGGATATGATGTGGAGCAGTCAGCAAAATGGCTGACAGAGTTCTATCTCTCCTGTCAGAGTGGGCAGGATAATTGTGGAGATAAGAGATGATAAATGATAGAAAGAAGATGCGGTGGGGACTGGCAGCGGGTTCGTTCTTGTTCCTGCTGCTGTTCCTGGCAGCAGGTGTGTATCTGGCGATCAGAGAGCCTGTCGAACTGCAGGATATCACTGTGAAGGTAACGGCACAGGATCAGACGGTTTCCCTGAAGCTGTGGCACAATTATTATGACGGGAAAGAGTATCTCTTCCTGCCATCCTTCTGTGATGAGAGTACGACACTTCGTATTGAGCAGAAAACCCGTCTGTCTGCTGACTGGGATGACAGACGATACAGTCAGTGGAGCAGGATTGAGAACACTGCCGAGGGAACGCATAGTCTCAGATCGGGAGGGCAACAGTTTACAGTCGAGATTATGTACTCGCAGAATGTACCGTCTCTTTTCCTGACGACGGAGTCGGGAAGCCTTGCTTATATTGAGGCAGAGAAAGGCAACGGGGAACCGGGGACATTCAAACTTGTGGAAGAAAACGGCAGTGTCAGGGCAGAGTGCGGGATGTCTAAGATGAGATCCAGAGGCAACGCTTCTTTTATGGAGGATAAGAAGCCGTATCAGATCAATCTGGAGGAACCGATCGATCTGTTGGGAAGCGGCAGAGCCGAGAAATATATCCTGCTTGCAAACAGGCAGGATCAGTCGCTTGTGCGTAATGCGGTCATGTATGGTCTGGCGGCTGCCAGCGGCATGGAGCATGTGTCGGCGCTTGAGTATGTGGATCTGTATGTGAACGGAGAATACCGCGGCTCCTATCAGTTGGCGGATAAGCTGGAAGTGGCCAAAAACCGGATTGATATCATATCCGAGGATGATGTGGTGGATACCGGTTATATGGTGGAGCTCGAATATATGCAGCGGCTTGATCCCGAGGATTACGGCGCGGTGACGGAGAAATATTTTATATCGAAAAATAACCAGCTCGTGGTATTAAAGAATCCGAAGAATCCGAGTGATGCGCAGGTTGATTATATGGCAGACTGCTTTGACAAAGTGGAGAAAACGATCAATTCCGGTGAGTTTGATCCGTCGGTGATGGATCTGGAGGGCTTTGCACGCAAGTATGTGATTGAAGAACTTGGAAAAAATCTGGATGCGATGTACAGCAGTCTGTATTTTTACAAATACGACAGTAGTGTCAGTGACGTGCTCTACGCGGGACCGCTTTGGGATATGGATAAGACGCTGGGAAATCCGCTGATCGAGCGGACCAGACCGGTGAATTTCCAGGACCCTATGGGAATCTATGCAGGCTCGGCTCAGCCGGGAGGCGAATGGTGGTATCGGATGTACACGAAACCTGTCTTTTACGCGGAGGCGGTCAGGGTATATGAGGATCAGGTGGAGCCGCAGGTACAGCAGATGCTGGATACGGGCATTGACAGCTATCGGGATCAGGTTTGGGCGTCTGCGCGGATGGATTATTACCGGTGGGATACCTTTGAAGATTTTAAATACGGCGAGGAACTTGCATTTGAGGACGAATTTCAGGCTGAGATCGATAATGTGAAAGAGTTCCTGCAGCTGCGGCGGGATTTCCTGCATGATGTCTGGGTGGAGGGGCGCACCTATAACCGCGTACAGTGTGATCCCGGTGACGGCGATATGCCTGTGCTGTATATTGAGGCTGTGGAGGGGAGGACACTTGTTCCTCCGAGAGACCCGAAGCTGGAAGGTTACAGTTTTGACCACTGGGTCAGAGAGGATACGGGAGAGGTCTATGATTTTGATGAGATCTATGACGGGGAACCCTTTATGCTGAAGGCTGTGTATGTGGAGAAGGAGTAGCAGGATATGGATATGACACAACAAAATACACCTTCTGCCGATGCGATCCGGAAGAATATGCTCTGGAATGTGGTCGGATCGGTTGGCTTTATCGGGGCACAGTGGGTGATGACAATCCTGATTGTCCATCTGGCGGGTTATACGGAGGCGGGCTATCTGTCTCTGGGGCTTTCCCTCACCAATGTATTTACCAACATTGCGTATTTCTGCATCCGTAACTTCCAGGTGTCGGACAGCAGGAGCAAATATTCCACGGACACTTATGTGACGCATAGAGTAGTGATGACGGTTCTTGCGCTCGGCAGTTATACGGTTTTTGTCCTGCTGAACGGGTATTCTCTCTATCTGACAGTGTTTCTGATTCTGTTCATGTTCTACCGCGTCAGTGAGGCGGTGGTGGATGTGTTCCATGGGATTGACCAGCGCTCCTGGCGGCTGGATACGGCGGGACAGTCTTTCCTGATGAGAGGGATTTTTACGCTCATTGCTTTTGTGGTCGTGGAGAAGCTCACCGGCAATCTGGTGATCACGACACTGCTTATGCTGGTGGCAGCCTATGGCGTGATCCTTACTTTTGATATTCCGCGCGCTGCAAGACTCGAGTCTTTTTCCGTTAAATTAGGCAAAAAAGAATGGCCGGCGCTTGTCGCACTGACCAGAGAATGTCTGCCTTTATTTATCTATGCCATCTGCCTGAATGCAGTGGTGCCGATTCCGAGGTATTTTCTCGAGAAGCTTCAGGGAAGCGAAGTCCTTGGTTTCTATGCGTCGGTAGCCATCCCGGCGTCGGTGATCCAGCTCCTTGCTTCCTATGTGTTTAATACTTTTACAGGTCTGTTCTCTGAGTACCGGGAAAAGGGTCAGAAAAAAGAATTTATGGCGCTGTTCTGGAAGCTGACAGCGGCTGTCAGTGCCATTGTGGTATTGGCGGTAGGCGGTTCGCTGCTACTCGGCGAATGGGCGCTGACGCTTGTGTTTAATGAATCGATCAGACCGTATGCCTATCTGCTGGTGCCCACGGTCGTATGCTGCGGCGTGATCGCCATGATCTGGTTCGTCGGCACGGTGCTGGTAGTGCTCAGGGACATGAAAGGACTTTTGCTTGGAGCTGTGGCAGGAGCCGTGGTCAGTGCTGCCGTATCGTATCCCTGTATCCTTGCCTGGGGCGTGGACGGTGTGAATGCAAGCCTCTTTGTTTCAAGCATTGTCTCGCTGCTGATCTTTGCGTGGCGGCTTCGGGCAAGTGTGTGCCGGATGTAGTTTATTCGCGCATGGTTCATTTACCGCGAGGATTGTTAACTACTTCATTTTGCGCTTGAATTCGTCCGCAGCCTGATTCAGCTCAAATTCAAAATCACGTCTGTTTTTCTCACTCATATTGCTTAAGATCAGTCCGGCAAAGAAGGATTGCACGGCCGTCATGGCTGAGAAACCGCACATCACCAGTGTGGGGATCTGATCTACCAGATGAGTCTCCAGGAATTTGATAAACACCGGGATAAAGAAGATAATGGCAAGCACGAACAGGAGAATGCCGATCCAGCTGAAAAATACAAGGGGCTTATAATTCTTGAACAGTCTGAGGATCATTTTCAGCACTTTGAAGCCGTCAGAGTACGTGTTCAGCTTGGATACGCTTCCCGCCGGTCTGTCTCTGTAATCCACGATGACATTTTCAATCTGCATATTGTTGTATACAGCGTGTATGGTCATCTCCGTCTCGATCTCAAAGCCGCGTGACAGCACGGGAAATGTCTTTACGAAACCGTAGCTGAAAGCGCGGTAGCCTGTCATGATGTCCTTGATGTTGGAATGGAACAGATAATTGATGCTACCGCGAACCAGGCTGTTGCCGAAATTGTGGAAAGGACGCTTGTTCTCCGTGAAATACGTGGAGGAAAGCCTGTCTCCGACCACCATGTCCGCATTTTTCTCAAGGACCAGAGAAACCATCTCTCTTGCATGCTCTAACGGGTAGGTGTCATCACCGTCGATCATGAGATAGCACTGTGCATCGATCTCCCGGAACATCCGGCGGATGACATTTCCCTTGCCCTGCTGATATTCATGGCGCACGATTGCTCCGGCGTCAGCGGCAATCCTGGCAGTGTCGTCGGTGGAATTGTTGTCATATACATAGATCACGGCCTCCGGCAGGGCGGCTTTCGTATCGTTTACCACTTTCCCGATGGTCTGTGCTTCATTATAGCACGGGATCAAAACTGCAATCTTATCAAGCATTTTATGGTTCCTCTCTGTTTTCTGCAGGTTCTTTTCTAAAAATATGAACAATCTGCCATATCACGGCACCGATGGCTGTCAGGATCGAGATCCAGGCAGACAGTGTGTAACTGACCGGCACGCGGTAGAACACGGTTATCTTATGGGGGTTGCCGTCTCCGTTTAATAATACATGAATTTTGTTATTATATCCAGTCCCCAAAGGAATTTGTTCACCTTTCTCATCCACGGCTTCATACCCCATGTAATACTGGATGGGAAGGTCTGCATATTGTCCGGAAGCAGAAGCAACGTAGGATAGCTCTGTTGTGGTTCCGTGCCGCTCAAAACTTTCAATCTGGACTGCACTTTCATCCATCATAACGATATCTGTGTTGATCCCGCTATCCAGCGTATTCTTCAGACGCCACTCATACGGATAGACCACGGTGTTTGCACCTTTGGGGATGCCGGTCAGTTTGGTCTCGTGCCCGATGGTGTATTCCTTGTCGGAGTAGGCGAAGTCCTCATCGCGGAATCTGGAAGCGGAGAGCAGACAGAGCGCTGCCAGCACGACACAGATTGCCGGAGTGTAGGATGATAATACTTTTGACCGGAACAGGCAGATGCTTCCCGCCAGTGCAAACAGCAGGCTGACAGGTCCTAAGAGCCTCCAGGCGAACTGAACTTGAGTCAGGATCAGACT